>JAYNPV010000010.1:10843-16900 GCA_038113925.1 Gammaproteobacteria bacterium
TCACAGGGGAGAGAAAGTTCACCGGTTATTCCTGCAGCGGATTAACCTCGAGAATGTCGATACGCCGCTCATCGGCTCTGAGCACAGAGAACTGAAAATTTTGCAGCGTCACCTGGTCAGCCACCTCCGGTACCCGACCAAATGCCTGGGCGACCAGGCCGCCGATGGTCTCAAACTCACCGGCGTCAAGCTGAACGTCAAAATAACTGTCGAATTCCTCAATGGTGGTCAGGGCATCGACCCGGTAGCCGCCTTCGGGCAACCCCTCGATAAAAACCTCTTCGTCGGTATCGTGCTCGTCTTCGATTTCGCCCACAATTTCCTCAATGGCATCCTCGATGGTAACCAACCCGGCGACCCCACCGTACTCATCCACCACAATCGCCATGTGGTTACGATCACGGCGAAACTCCTGCAGCATGGTATTGAGCCTTTTACTTTCCGGCACAAAGCTCACTTCGCGCAAAATGTCTCGCAGCACCAGGGATTCTGCCTGCTTGCGCAAATAGGGCAGAAGGTCTTTGGCAAGCACCACGCCAACCACCTCATCACGATCATCACCGATCACCGGAAAACGCGAATGGGCGCTCTCTATCACCTTATCAAGCATCTCTTCCAGGCCATCATCGCGATCCAGCACCACCATTTTTGACCGCGGCACCATCACCTCACGGACCTGGGTGTTACCCATGCTGAACACCCCTTCGACCATGCTCAGGGTATCGTCGTCGACCACTTCCTGATCGTGGGCTTCACGGACCTGGTCGAGCAGCTCGTCACGATCAACCGGGTTACCAAATAATGCCCGGCTAATTCGTGCGATTACCCCGGCGCGCTGGTTGCCGCTACTGTCATCACTCATTACAACTCCGTTGAATCAATCAGGTAAGGATTGGCGATACCCAGCTGCCGGAGCAGCTCAATCTCAACTGCTTCCATTTGCGCCTGCTGCGACCGGGTCTGGTGATCAAAACCGCGAAGATGGAGGACGCCATGCAGGGTCAGATGGGCCCAGTGCGCCACAGCCGACTTACCCTGAGCCGCCGCCTCAGCGGCCACCAGCGGCGCACAGATCACCAGATCACCGAGTTCAGGAAGGATTTCCGCCGGCAAAGGAAACTGCCCATCGGCAGCGGCAAAGGAGAGCACATTGGTCGGACCCTGGCGATGACGAAACTGCTCATTCAGCCCGGCGGACTCCGGCTCATCCACCAGTCGGATGGTGATCGCCCCGGCCTGACCCTGGCGAGCCAGATCGACCCAGGTTAAAAATGCCTCACGGGCGGGAATATCGGCGGCCGAACTGGCGAATTGCATCACCAGTTCGTTGCTAGAGCCACTATCCAATAGCAGCGCACCTCATCGATGATGGAGCCGGTGGCCAGACCCACCCTGACCCGCCAGCAGGTAATCCAGCAGGCTTAGCGGTCACCGCCGGTCTCAAACTGATCATAGGCGTCGATTATTCGGGCCACCAGCGGATGACGCACCACATCGCGGGCGGTAAACCGGTTGAAGGTCACGCCGTCGACCCCATCGAGCACTTTCAGCACGTGTTTCAGCCCGGAAGGCTTGCCTGGGGGCAGATCGACCTGGGTGACATCGCCGGTAATGACTGCGGTCGACCCGAAACCGATTCGGGTGAGAAACATTTTCATCTGCTCAGGCGAGGTATTCTGCGCCTCATCGAGGATGGCAAAACACTCATTCAGGGTTCGACCACGCATGTAGGCCAGTGGCGCCACCTCTATCACCCCCTGTTCGATGAGTTTACCCACCCGCTCAAAGCCAACCATTTCATAGAGCGCATCATAAATAGGCCGCAGATAGGGATCAACCTTCTGCGCCAGATCACCGGGCAAAAACCCCAGTTTCTCGCCTGCTTCCACCGCCGGACGCACCAGCACCACCCGTTGCACCTGCTGATTCATCAACGCCTGCACCGCGCAGGCAACCGCCAGAAAGGTTTTGCCGGTGCCCGCCGGCCCGATAGCAAAATTAATGTCATTGCTGAGCATATTCTCGACAAAGCGTAACTGGCTTGGGCCGCGGGCCTTTACCTTGATTCGTCGAGTCTTAACCACCCCCGCTTCGCGAGTCGCGTCAGGCTGCTCCGGGTTGTTGGTACCGGCGCTGCTGGCCTCGGCAGCTTCACTCTGTACCGACTGAATAAGCAAATGGACATCCGCTGCGGTGACCGGTTTGTTGTCTCCGGCCTGGGCGTATAACCGCCGTAACGCCTCGGCGGCCTGCTCGGCGACTTCCGCCCCGCCAAGCAGGGTGAGTTGAAATCCGCGGCGAATCAGGCGTACTCCAAACCGCTCCTCCACCTGTTGTAAAAAGGCATCCTGAGGTCCGCAAAACTGGGCGAGACGGCGATTATCCTCTGGCTGCAGGGTCAGCTCGCGCTGATTAGCCACCGCACTATTCAAAGGTTCAGGCCCTGCCCGCTGGCTGCGCTCACTGACTCGGCCGGCTGGTAACGGTGAGACGGTGCCGCCAGCTGTCCACGCAATGAATTGGGCAACGCCTCGGTAATCTCCAGGTCAACAAACTGGCCGATCAGGGATTTATCGCCATCAAAATTGACTACCCGATTATTCTCGGTGCGCGCCGCCAATTGCCCGCTACCCTTACGCGCGGCCCGGTCTACCAATACCCGCTGGACTGTGCCCACCATCTCTTCACTGATCCGGGTGGCCATCTCGGTGATACGCGCCTGTAAGCGGGCCAGGCGGGCCTTTTTCACTTCCATGGGCACATCATCAACCAGCTCAGCCGCCGGCGTACCGGGACGGGCGCTGTAGATAAAACTGAAACTCTGATCAAACCCGACCCGTTCAATCAGCGACATGGTCGCCTCAAAATCCTCATCGGTTTCACCGGGAAACCCGACAATAAAGTCAGAAGAGAGTGAAATACCAGGGCGACGCTGGCGGATCTGACCCAGCAGACGCTCGTACCACTCAATGGTGTGGCCCCGTTTCATTAATTTCAGGATTCGATCTGATCCCGACTGCACCGGCAGGTGCAGATGATCAACCAGCTGGGGCACCTTGTCGTAAACCGCGACCAGGCTGGCACTAAATTCAAGGGGGTGAGAGGTGGTGAAACGAATTCGATCAATACCTGCTATCTCAGCGACATATTCAATGAGCATCGCCAGGTCCGCTTCACCCCCGCCTTCAATGGCACCCCGATAGGCATTGACGTTCTGGCCGAGCAGATTAACCTCGCGCACTCCCTGCTGGGCAAACAGGGCTACTTCGGTGAGGACATCGGCCAACGGCCGACTGAACTCTTCGCCACGGGTATAAGGCACCACACAAAAGCTGCAGTATTTTGAGCAACCTTCCATGATCGACACGAACGCGGACACGCCCTTTGCCTGCGGCGTCGGCAGGTGATCAAATTTCTCGATCTCCGGAAAACTGATATCAATGGCGGGCTGGCGCCGACCATGAACCTGATTCAACATGGCCGGCAGGCGGTGAATCGTCTGCGGTCCAAACACCATGTCAACGTAAGGTGCCCGTTTGCGGATCGCCTCCCCCTCCTGACTGGCCACGCAGCCGCCGACACCAATGATCAGCGCCGGGTTTTTCTGCTTCATCTGCTGCCAGCGCCCAAGCTGAGAAAAAACTTTTTCCTGCGCCTTCTCGCGAATCGAGCAGGTGTTAAGCAACAGCACATCGGCCTGGTCGATGGCCGTGGTGGGCTCAAGATCGTGGGAGCGGCCGAGTACTTCGGCGATGCGGTCAGAATCGTAAACGTTCATCTGACAGCCAAAGGTCTGGATATACAACTTACCGGTCACGGTTAATTCGGGACTCCACTACAAAACGACACCACGGTGGGTGGCTGTTTACCAGCTTCCGAGGGGGGTACTGACTGGCTAACAGCAAAAAAGCCCTTTATTATAAAGGGCTTCGCCAATTTTTTATAATCACCCTGCCGACCGCTCCCCCTGCGGGACAAATTCTCCGATTAAAACTTATGATTGCTGAACAGAGTTACGACGTCATTGTCATTGGTGGCGGCCACGCCGGTACCGAGGCAGCGCTCGCTGCGGCCCGACGCGGCGCGCAGACCTTACTGCTGACCCAGAACCTCGACACCATTGGCCAGATGTCCTGCAATCCAGCCATTGGCGGCATCGGCAAAAGCCACCTGGTGAAGGAAATTGATGCCCTCGGCGGGGTGATGGCCCAGATCACCGATCGTGCCGGCATCCAGTTTCGAGTCCTTAATGCCAGCAAAGGGCCAGCGGTCCGGGCCACCCGCGCCCAGGCGGATCGCCAGCTCTACCGCGCCGAAACCCGGCGTCGGGTGGAAGCCCAGCCCAATCTCGACCTTTTTCAGCAATCCGTTGAGGATATTGTCCTCGATGGCGACCAGGTCACCGGCGTGGTCTGCAAAATGGGGCTCACCTTCCGCGCGCGGGCTCTGGTACTCACCACCGGGACTTTTCTTGGCGGGGTGATTCACATTGGCGAGCAGAACTATGGCGGCGGTCGGGCCGGCGACGCGCCTGCCAATGCGCTGGCAACGAAATTGCGGGAACTGGCACCGCGAGTGGGCCGATTAAAAACCGGCACGCCGCCGCGACTGGATGGTCGCAGCATCAACTTTGATTCATTGCAACCGCAGCAGGGGGACCAACCGCTGCCGGTGATGTCTTACCTGGGCCGGGTCGACGACCATCCACAACAGGTTGCCTGTCACATCACCCACACCAACCAACGCACTCACGAAATCATCCGTGGTGGCCTGGACCGATCCCCGATGTATAGTGGTCAGATCGAGGGGGTGGGACCCCGTTATTGCCCCTCCATAGAAGACAAGGTGGTGCGCTTTGCGGAGCGTATTTCCCACCAGGTTTTTATTGAACCGGAAGGGTTGAATACCCACGAAATTTACCCCAACGGCATCTCCACCAGCCTGCCGTTTGACATTCAACAGGCATTTATTCGCAGTATCACCGGGTTTGAACAGGCCCGGATTATTCGCCCCGGCTACGCCATCGAATACGACTATTTCGATCCCCGGGACCTGCGCCCCACCCTGGAGACCAAATTCCTCAACGGTCTCTTTTTTGCCGGCCAGATCAACGGCACCACCGGTTACGAAGAAGCGGCTGCCCAGGGTTTACTCGCCGGCATCAACGCCGCCGCCCAGGCACTCGAAATAGAAAGCTGGAGCCCCGGTCGCGATCAGGCCTACATAGGCGTGCTGGTCGATGACCTGATTACCCAGGGCACCCAGGAGCCCTACAGAATGTTCACCTCGCGCGCCGAATACCGCCTGCTGCTGCGGGAAGATAACGCTGACCTGCGCCTCACCGAAATCGGCCGCCGGCTCGGTCTGGTGGATGATCATCGCTGGCAGGCATTCAGTGAAAAACGCGAGGCGATAGAGGCCGAGTTAGGTCGATTAAAAGCGACCATTATTCGTCCCCAGCACCAGGATAGCGAGGTTACCGCATCGGTGCTGGGCCAGCCCCTTACCCGGGAAGCCACGCTCCACGAACTATTGCGCCGTCCCGAAGCTACCTATGATGCGCTGCACCAGCTGGCCGGCAGCGGCACCCCACTGCCACCGGGGCAGGCGGCCAGTCAGGTGCAGATTCAGGTTAAATATTCCGGTTATCTGCAACGTCAGCTTGATGAGATTGAAAAACAGTCGCAGCACGAATCCCATCCCCTGCCGGATGACTTTGACTATCAGGCCGTGCCCAGCCTCTCCAATGAAATGCGCCAGAAGCTCTCCAGCATACGCCCGGCAACGATTGGCCAGGCCAGCCGCATCCCCGGGGTTACCCCTGCGGCAATCGGGATTTTACTGGTACATATGAAAAAAATCGGGCTGCTAAAAAAAGCGCCCACGAATGCTGCCGCCTGACGACCGCACCCGCTGAGTTGATGACCGCAGGCGTGCTATCCAGCCAGCAAAACACCCTGCGCAGCGGCCTGGCGCAACTCGGCCTGCCTTGTGAGGATGCGGCCCGCATTCAGTTAATCGGCCTGCTTGACCTGCTAATCCAGTGGAACCGTACCT
>JAYNPV010000010.1:16910-23239 GCA_038113925.1 Gammaproteobacteria bacterium
TTCGTGACCCGGCGGCGATGGTCAGTGGCCACCTGCTCGATAGCCTGTCGGTAGTCCCCCACCTTCCAGCCGGCTCGTTACTCGACCTGGGCTGCGGCGCGGGTTTTCCCGGGTTACCAATTGCCATCGTTGACCCCGAACGCCCGGTGACCCTGCTCGACAGCAATCAGAAAAAAACCCGCTTTGTGCAACACGCCATTGCCCAACTGGGGTTAAAAAATAGCCAGGTGGTTCATCAACGGGTGCAGCACTACCTCCCACAACCCCGGTTTGATACGGTAATCTGTCGCGCCTATTCCGCGTTGAGCGACTTTGTCGAACAGGCGGACTCATTACTACAACCGAACGGGACCCTGATTGCGATGAAAGGCCAGCACCCCACCGCGGAACTTGCTTCCCTGCCCACTGGTTGGCAGGTAACGGCCTGCGAACCGGTGGCGGTGCCCGATCTCAATCAGCCCCGCCATCTGCTACTGCTGCAACGCGACCAGGCGATAACGCGGCCATGACCCGAATTATCGCTATAGCCAATCAGAAGGGTGGCGTGGGCAAGACCACCACCAGCATTAATCTGGCAGCATCGTTGGCGGCAACCCGCAAACGGGTAATGCTTATCGATATGGACGCCCAGGGCAACGCTACCATGGGTAGCGGCGTGGACAAACATAACCTGGATTACACCATGCTGGAGGTGCTGCTCGGCGAGATCCAACTGGCGGACGCCCTCATTGAGACCGGCGAAACCCAGTACCGGCTGCTACCTGCCAATGCCACCCTGACCGCCGCCAAGGTGGACCTGTTGGCGATCGACGACCGCGAATTTCAGCTGCGCAATCAGTTACAGACGGTGGTCGATGACTACGATTACATACTAATTGACTGTCCCCCGGCGCTGGATATGCTCACGGTCAACGCTCTGGTGGCGGCGAAGACGGTACTGATTCCGATGCAGTGTGAATATTTTGCCCTTGAAGGGTTATCAGACCTGGTGGAGACCATCGAAGCGATCAGTGAATCGGTCAACCCGGAACTGCGCCTGGAGGGAGTGCTCAGAACCATGTTCGACCCCCGTAGTCGACTGGCCAGAGAAGTCTCCGGCCAGCTCACCCGACACTTTGGCGACAAGCTTTACCGGACGGTGATTCCGCGCAATGTGCGGCTGGCAGAAGCACCCAGTTACGGCCAGGCGATCTTCGACTACGATAGACGCAGTAAGGGGGCCGTCGCCTATCTGGCGCTGGCCGGCGAGTTTATTCGCCGTTATCGGGCGATGGAAAAAACCACCCCGACCCGCCAGGCACTATGACCACCAAGGAACCTGATTAATGGCAAAACGCAAAGGCGGACTCGGCCGCGGCCTCGACAGCCTGCTCAGCAGCAGCGCCACCAACAAAATCAGTGATGTCGCGGTAGCGCCAGGTGATCGGCTGCAAACCTTGTCGATTGAGCTGGTGCAGCGCAGCCAGTTCCAGCCCCGCACCCGGTTTGACGAGGATGAGCTGGAAAACCTGGCCGCTTCCATCCGCGCCAAAGGGGTTATCCAGCCCATAGTGGTGAGACCGGTCGCCGGTAATCGTTATGAAATTATCGCCGGCGAGCGACGCTGGCGAGCCGCCCAGCTTGCCCAGCTTGAGCAGATACCCGCGATTGTCCGTGATGTCAGCGATGGCGACGCCATGGCCATGGCGCTGATCGAGAATATTCAGCGGCAGGACTTGAACCCGATCGACGAGGCCAACGCGCTCAACCGCTTGCTCGATGAATTTGAGATGACCCATCAGCAGGTCGCTGAAGCCGTGGGCCGCTCGCGCACCGCCGTCACCAATCTATTACGATTACGTTCTCTGCAGCCTGGGGTGATTGAGCTGGTGGAATCACGCCAGCTGGAGATGGGTCATGCCCGCGCTTTGCTGGGAGCCGCCGAAGACACTCAGCTGACCCTGGCCAGAAAAGTCGCCAGAGAGCAGCTGTCGGTTCGTCAGACCGAAGCGCTGGTAAAAAAGTCTGCCGACGGCGCGGGCAAATCTGCCGCTAAAAAACCCTCGCGCGCGGACCCCAATATCACCCAACTGGAACAGGATTTAGCCGGCCGACTCGGGGCCAAAGTCAAACTTGATCACGGCAGCAAGGGCACCGGCAAGCTGGTCATCAGCTATAACAGTCTGGAAGAACTCGACGGCATACTCGAACATATCCGCTAAACCCGGCGGATAACCATAATAAGAGCCCGGTCGGGCGGTCCCGACCGGGCTCTTACCTGCCAGTCTCGCTAGCGGAAAATCAGGCCGCAGCGGCGACGTCCGCCTCGCTGATTACCCCTTCCTGCAACAGAACTTCGCGAATGCGGGCTTTATCCTGCTCACTGGCGTGGGCCGCCAACGGCGGACGGCAAACACCCATTTTGTAGCCGAGCAGTTCCATCCAGTACTTAATCGGTGCCAGGTTATAGACATTGCGACCAAACAGCGGTGCCATGAATACCTCGCCGAGCAGGTCACGCAGGGGCTCCAGCTCCTGAAAGATCGGAATCGCCTCATCGACCCTTCCCGCCTGAGCCAGCTCCATCACCTTGAACATTTTTTCGCGCTTCTCACCGTACATAATCACCTCAAGGGTGCCGTAGATCGCCTGGGCACCGTGAGCCGCTGCATCCCAGAGGTAGAAGGCTTCATTGGGCTCAGTGACCACAATCCGGTCACCGCACATTTTGCGCATGGCAATGGTGTCGGCGGGGTTGCCGATGCCGTTTTTAATCGCCACCACTTTTTCCAGGTCAGCCAGGCGATTCACCAGACCGTGGTTGAGCACTACCCCGGCAGTCGCCGTGTTGTAGAGGGCAATGGCAAGCGGCTGGTTATCATTCAGGTATTTGAAATAACCGTAGATGTCATCATCCGACCGCAGCTGCAACACCGGATTAATCACCTCGATAATGTCATAGCCGTGTCCGTCGAGTACGTGGGCTTTTTCCACCACCGTGAAAGGGGAGGGATCCAGCACCACCGAGGTCAACATCATTCGACCATTGTTGGCCTGGGCACACACTTCGGTGTACTCATACCATTCAGTGGGGGTCATGTTCCAGGCCTCGGCCATGTTGCCGCCGGTCATTAATCCGTAGAGACCCACCTCGGCGAATTTGTTGACGTTATAGGCCAGACCTTTCTTATCAAGACTAAAGTCATCATTAAAGGGCGTGGTCGGTGCATTGGTGCAATTGACAATATTTTCGCGGGCCCACTGTTTGGCCTCGCTGGGGGTATATTTCGCCATCTTTCTACTCCTTAGAATTTAAGTTACAAGTGGTTATTTTGATCGGCTGTTTACTACAGGACCTGGCAGAGAACAGACCATCATACACGCCGCATCGCCCAAATCGATGTCTCCGTTTTTAATAGAGGGGCACTCAGCCGCTGGGAAGCTGAACCAGCACCCAGGGTTTCACCACACTGGCCCAGACGGTCTGATCGCCTTCATACCATTGCCGGGCTTCGTCGTCGCTAACCGGCCGCAGCTGCTCACTCTTGATCCACCCGGCCACCTGGGGGGCGTTGTCCCGGTTGAGCTGGTATGCCACTTCGATAATGTCCAGCTCCGGGCCCACCCACAGGGTTCGACCGCCAGCGAACTCCCGCATCAACTCGGGCCAGCCGAGCTGGGCGGTTTCGCTGACAATCTTGCCCCGTAGCGCCTGTTCCGGGGTGAGCTCTTCATCCACCATAAAACTTTCTACCGGTCTCAATCCTGTTTGGGCGGCACCACCGGCAGCAGCAGATGGGACTGATGCTGCTTGTCACGATGCACCTTGTAATAGGTGAGGGTCATGCTTGGTAGCGGTCCCATCACGTTAATGATGTGGTGCCAGGGAATCTCCATGGGATCACTGGTGCTGATCTCCAACTCCAGCTTTTCACCGGGCCGCAGCACGTAAGAGATCGCCGGAAAAGAGATCGAGTATTCGTTGATCTCACCGGGCACCACGGGTTCGGGATTGGTGTGGGGATGCACCGGGCTGTAGAAGGTTGAGCGCTCTTCATCCAGCGCTCGGTGCGACGCCCTGAGCACCCCGCGATTGAGGGGAAACCGCGCCCCGCCAGGGCCCACTACCCAGAGTTTGGCAATAAAAGCAGCGTCGGGCTGATCCAACTCGGCAAACACGTTTAACACCACGGGGCCGGTAATCTCCATGGGCGCACTCACCGGCTCGGTGGCGTAGGTCAATGAACTATGCTCGGTGGAGATAATCGGCGGCCGGTGCACCAGCGGATCGGGATCGGGGGTGCCGGGCTCGGCTACTGGATTGAGTTTGCCGAAGGGGCGCAGATAAAGTTTGGTCCACTGAGTACGTGCCAGCGGCCACTCGTTTTCAAACCGGTAGGTGTTCGGCCCCATGATAAACAGCCGAATCGGCGGCTCGTCCATGATGCCGGTATCGACATCCTTGAGCCAGTGGTCATACCAGCGCAGCGCCTCGTACTTGAGCATCGGCGGCCCGGGCAGTTCGGTATGCATGTGATGGCCGAAAATGCCGGCTTTTTTGGGCACATCAAGGGTGGGATCATTCATATCTTCCCAGATGGCATCGCTGAAGGGCTTAAAAAATGGAATCCAGCAACCGGAGGTATAGACCGGCACCTTGATAGTCCCGACCTTGTCCCGGGATCGCCGCCGCGCCCAGAATTCATCGTTTTCCGGGTGCAGCAGCTGGTCAAAAAAGGCCGAACCGCGGCGCGCCAGCAGCCGGGTGTAGTTGGAGTTAAGCCGGATATCCTTCGACTGGGCGACGGCGTTAAAGCGCTCTTCCAGCTCCTCCGGCGAATAGAGCAGCTCCGATTCCGACTGGGTGGTATGGGCCGGCAGTTCGCGCTCCAGTTCCCACCAGAACGGCTGGATAATCCCGCCTTCGTAAGCCACGCCGTAGAGGTCATTGGCCGCCTCGTAGGGCATGATCGCCTTCAGGCTTGGTGGTGCCTGGGCAGCGACGAACCGCTGGATCATGCCAAACCAGGAGATACCCATCATACCGACCCCGCCGGTACACCACTCCTGCTCGGCAATCCACTCGACTATGTCGTGGCCATCCTCCTGCTCCTGCACGCTAAAGGGGCCATTCCAGGCGCCTTCGGACTTACCCAGGCCGCGCTCGTCAGGAATCACATAGACGTAGCCACGACGAACGAAAAATTCGATATCCCCGGCTTCCACATTGTGGTCAAACACCCAGGAGTCGATCGGTTGAGCGGGAATATCCAGCGATTGACAATCCTTGCCGTAGGCCGACAGCGCCAGTAACCCGGGGAACTTACCCGGCGCATCGGGCCGAAACACGTCGGCGCGCAGAATCACTCCGTCACGCATTTTCATCGGCACGTCGCGCTCGATGATCATCTCGTACCGGGGACGAGACATCTGCTCGACATTTTTCAGGTACTGCGGCTGCCAAAACGGCGGCGTAACATCAATACCAATCTCCGCCAATGCCTTGTCAAGTTCGGCCTGTTCCATGTGCATCCTCTCCTGTTTTATCGCTGAGCCATCGGCTTGAAAAATGTCGACCTGCTCCGCGTCTGGTTGGTTACAACGAATGTTAGCCTGTTTTTTTCACCGGCCCCACCTATCAAATGAAAATCAAATGGAAATTCTCGGGGAACCCCTCCGGGAGAAAACTGCGGATTTAAACTGGCCAGCAGCGACACAGGGCGCAACAACGAGCTTCGCTATCTTTGCGAATGAGAATGATTTGCATTTATTGAAAAGATCAATTAGACTGCTTTTCACGCCTCTGCTGGCGGTTGGAGCAAGCCAACTCGTCGGTTACAGGTGGTTAAGTGTCTATTGTTGACTTATCTCCTCCCTCTGTGCCGGCAAACTCTGGTTGCCGGTTTTTTTTGTCTGCCATTTCTGGCCAGCCGGCCAAATAGATTGGCAAACAATCGCCGATTACCGATACTGTCAAGGCTCCAGCGGATATCCACCACGTTGATAGTCGACGCTGGCATTCGACCCGTAAGAGGCGTGCCAAGCAGCGGCTCTGTCGTTCTCTTCGCTGCCGACAACAAACCTCCTGACTGCCGATGACTGATGCGCACAATCGACCCATGCAACCCCGCGCAGCGCTGCTATTGCTGGCGGGCGTGATTCTGCTCTGGGGAGTGAACTGGCCGATCATGAAAACCGGTCTGGAGAGCATCGGACCCTTAACTTTCGCCGCCTCAAGAATGGTTCTGGGAGGTTTAACCATGTTTCTGGTCGCGGCCCTGAGCGGGCAACTTCGCTGGCCCCATCGGCAGGACTGGCCGGTGGTGGTAAGTGTGGGGCTGATTCAGATG
>JAYNPV010000011.1:0-8725 GCA_038113925.1 Gammaproteobacteria bacterium
ATTCGAACCTGCGCATACGGGGATCAAAACCCCGGGCCTTACCACTTGGCGACACCCCAATTAACTATTCGATTTGACGGTGTGGATGTAAAACAGAGCTGACCACATAACTATGCCAGTTTTCCGGCAGTCGGCTCTGCAGTTGGCTGGCATCGGCTGCGTCCTCAAATTCACAAAACAGTGCTGCGCCGGTACCGGAGAGGCGCACATCCGCATATTTCTGTAGCCATTCATAAACCGTCCTGACGGGCACAAACCGTGCCATTACGGCAGCGAGACAATCATTTCGGGTCTCCACCGCCCGACCGGCCTGACCCGTCAGATAGGCGCGAATTGTGATCGCCGGGCTGTTGCGTGTCAATTCCTCTGCGGCGAATATTTCCGCCGTTGGAACCTGACAATCGGGGACCACAATCAGGTACCAGCGTTGGGGCAATTCCAGCGGGGTGAGCTGGTCGCCGACCCCTTCCGCCCAGGCGCTCTGACCGCGCACAAAAACCGGCACATCCGCTCCTAGTTGCAGTCCAAGGTCAGCCAGCCGGTCTCGGGTGAGATTCAGTTTCCATAGCTGATTCAGGGCAATCAGCGTGGTGGCCGCGTCACTGCTGCCCCCGCCAAGGCCCGCCCCCGCAGGGATGTTTTTGGTCAGCTTGATCTCTACTCCCTGTGGCTGCGCACAGAAAGGCTGGAGCAGTCGGGCCGCGCGAACCGCGAGGTCCTGGTCGGTTTGCCACTCTGTCGGCGGATGGGCGAGCAGGACCGTTGCGTCGCGGCGCAGGGAAAAACTCAGTTCATCGGCCAGATCGACAAACTGAAACAGCGTTTGCAGGCTGTGATAGCCGTCCGGTCGGCGGCCAGTAATATGCAGAAACAGGTTTAGTTTGGCCGGAGCCAGCCAGGTCGGGTTGTCTGAGGTCATCGGTTCTAACGTTTTCGAGCGGGAAGCAGCTGCCATCGGGTAATCACCAGCCGGATTCGGGTATCGTCATTGTGCAGGGTTATTTTCCGCGGCAGAAAGAGGGTCTCTTCAAGCCGGTATTCGGGGTAATCAATTACCCAGCCGGTCTGTTCGATTTTCGCTACCCGACCGGAATCGGGGTCGTTGGTGATCTCTGCCCGGGTGTCGGCATTAGCACGGCCGGTTACCCAGTCAGTCAGCTGTTGAAACGGCACCGATAAATGGGTGATCGATTCCAGTATCGACTGAAAATCCCTGCCGGTTATCGGCGCTTCGCCGGCAATCTGCAGTGTCGCTGCCCGGTCAGAATCAAGCAGCGGCCAGCTGCTGGCGCGCAGGCGTGTTCGCCCCACCGGGTCGCGGATGGTCAGCTCGTCGCCGTCCGGGTGATGCTGCCAGCGCAGGCTGCCACTCCAGGAGTCGTCGCCGTGGACTACGCTGATACGACCCCGTAATGACCAATGATCGGGGGACAATGTTTGCACTGGCAGCGCCGGGTCCGGCCGAATCGGCGCAACCAGGCTACAGGCAGAGAGCAGTAATAAAAGGCCTGCCCAGATCAGGGCGTGGGCCGGTTCTGGCAGGCGCACCTATTTGATGGTTAACGTATTTAAGTGGTTGAGCGCCTTGCTGATGTCGGCATTGTCGGGAAGCGCCGCAAGACCCTTGTGCAACAGCTCTTTGGCTTCCTGTCGCGCACCGGTTGCGATTAACACTCTGGCCAGGTGGGCATAGACCTCGCCGTCGGGCATGGCCGCCAGAGCTTTGCGAAGATAGGGCAGTGCTTTCTGGTAGTTGCCGAGTCGGTATTCCACCCAGCCCATGCTGTCGAGTATGTAGGCGTTGTCCGGTTCCAGCGCCAGGGCCTGGGTAAGCAGCTCGTGGGCTTCGTTGAGGCGCAGATTGCGGTCCGCAAGGCTATAGCCCAGGGCATTCAGGGCGTGAGCATTGTCCGGATGAATAGCCAGAATCGCCCTGATGTCCGCTTCCATGGCGTCATAATTCCGGGAGCGTTCGAAAGCGCTACTGCGGCTGAACAGCAGGTCGACATCGTCGGGAAACTTCTCCAGCGCCGCAGTGGCAACGGCAATTGCCTGGTCGTAGCGTTGCCCATGGATGAGGATGTCGCTGTTGACCACCGCCAGATGAATTTTTTCGCTGTCGCGCTCGGTGGAAGTCTGTTCCAGCAGGGCCAGCGCTTGTTCCAGTTTGCCCTGTTTCGCCAGCAGATAGGCCATGCGTGCGGTGGCGTCTACGCGGTACTCCTTATCGGCAATGGTGCTGTACCAGCGGATCGCCTCGCCGGGGTCATTCTGGCGTTCGGCGATTTTACCCAGGTAGAAATGGACACGATTTTCCTGAAAGCCCTTTTTTTCCAGCGCCAGCAGGTGGGTTTTGGCAACGTCAAAATCGCCCAGTTGCATGTTTAATAGGCCTAACGCAAAAAGGGCCTCGGCGTTTTCAGGGTCTGACTGGTGAATTCGCCCGAACTCCTCTCGCGCAGCGGAGGGTTGATTGGCATCAATCAGCATTCGCGCCAGCGAATAGCGCGCCTGCTCATGCTGGGGGTGTTCGTCGGTGTAGTTGCGCAGCAGATTAACACCGGCGTCGGGCTGTTCGTTCAGCGCCAGTACCTGGGCATGCACCATCACTGCTTCTCCCCAGTCCGGGCGCAGATCGATGGCAGCAGAGGTGTATCTCAGCGCTTTGACATAATCGTTAAATCGCACTGCCATCACCGCCGCTGCGTATTGCGCCTCGCTGTCCGAGGGGCGGGCGGCGGCGATCTCTTCCAGTACCGTGAGCATGGCCTTCTGGTCTTCCTGCGTGGCAAAAAACTTGGCCAGCGCTAGATACTCTTTGCTGCTTTTGAGGCCGCGTAAATCAAGCAGGGCAAGGATATGCTCCCGGGCAGCCGCTCGGTCACCCTGGTGGACATAGACCGCAGAAAGTACCTGCCGGGGCTCAATCCTGTCCGGTTCCAGGGAAACCCAGATTTTTGCACCGCGTTCGGCTAATTCGTAATCGCGGGCGTAGAGGGCGACCTGGGTTGCCCGCTGCGCCAATTCGATATCCGGGTTCTGCTCGGCAGCTGCGATATAATAAGTCGCCGCTGTGGTGGGCATATTGCGGCCGCCGGCGATTTCCGCGACCAGGAGGTTATATATCAGGCCGGCTTTGCTATTGTCGATGACCGGGGCTGGAGTGCTAGCGGGCCCGGTAGTTTCGTCAGCGCCCAGATTTGACTGGCGGTTATCCACCGCGGTGGTCGCACAACCTGAACTGGCCAGCAATGCCACCATGAATAGCGATCTATTGAATCGGGTCATAAATCAAGTCACCTCTGCCGGCGGGTTAAGCCAGGTAGATCCGGCCAGTGTGCTTAGCCTGAAAGCTGAATTCTAAAACGCCTGATACTAAATAGTAGCGGTTATTGATATTTAAAACTGAGCCAATTGTTATATCAAATGAGTAAATCGTGCAGCTGCTGACCATTGGCCTGACTCACCGTACCGCGCCCGTTCAGGTGAGAGAGCGCATCGCGCTGGCACCGGAACGCCTGCCGGTCGCCTTGCAGGAGCTCGGTGGCCTCGATCCGGTGGCGGAAGCGAGTATTCTTTCGACCTGCAACCGCACCGAAATGTTCATTGTTGTGGATGATCCGGAGCACCCGGCTCCAAGGGACTGGTTTATGCAGCTGGACAATGAGCTTGCCGACCGGCTGGCACCGCTGGTGCATCAGCTAACCGGGGAGCAGGCAGCCCGGCATCTGTTTCGAGTGGCCGCGGGGCTGGATTCAATGGTGCTCGGTGAGCCGCAGATACTTGGACAGGTCAAGCAGAGTTATGAAGTGGCCCGCCAGGTGGGCACCATTGGCAAATATTTAAACCAGCTGTTTCAACACTCCTTTTCTACCGCTAAAGCGGTCCGTACCGACACCGCGATTGGCAATAACCCGGTCTCGGTGGCTTACGCTGCGGCCACCCTGTCAAGGCAGATATTCGGGGAGCTGGACAACGCCACTGTGCTGCTGGTGGGGGCCGGTGAAACCATTGATTTAACGGCACGGCACCTGCAGCGATCCGGCGCCAGCGAATTTATCGTGGCCAACCGTACCCTGCAACGGGCCGATGCCCTCGCTACCCAGTTAGAGGGCCAGGCGATTACGCTGGCGATGCTCCCTGATCACCTGCATCGCGCCGACGTAGTGGTGACCTCGACGGCTGCCGATCTGCCGCTGATCGGCAAGGGCGCGGTCGAGCGGGCTTTAAAAAAACGACGCCACCGGCCCATGTTTATGGTCGATCTGGCCGTACCACGAGATATTGAAGCCGAGGTAGAGCAGCTGCGGGACGTTTATCTCTATACCGTGGATGATCTCCAGCAGGTGGTGCAGGATAATCTGAGCTCCCGCGAGCAGGCCGCGGAAGAGGCGGAACAGATAATCAATCAGCAGGTTCAGGGGTTCGCGGACTGGCTCAACGAGGAGCAGACGGTACCCCTGGTGAAAGCCTATCGCGGGCGTATTGAGAGTGCCCGTGATCAGCAGTTGCAGCGGGCTTTGCGGGCGCTGGAACGGGGCCAGGATGCCGAGGCGGTGATCGCCCGGTTAGCGCACTCGTTGACCAATAAGCTCGCCCATGACCCTTTGATTGCGATTCGAGAAGCCGGACAGCGGGGTGACAAGGAAACCCTGGAAGCGCTGCGGCGGCTCTTTGGTATCGACGAATATCATTGACCGCGATGGGCAGGTCAGGCGTCGCCATTAAACCAGGCAGAAGATAATTTGAAGGATTCACTGTTAGCCAAATTGCAGACCCTGCAGGAGCGATACGAGGAGCTCACATTGCTGCTGGGGGAGCCGGAGGTGATTAATGACAATAATCGCTTTCGCGACCTGTCCCGGGAATACGCTGAGCTGCAACCGACGGTCGACTGCTTTCAACGTTATTCGCAGGCAGAGGGGGAGCTGCAATCGGCCATCGAAATGGCAGCGGAAGATCCGGAAATGCGCGAGTTGGCAGAAGAAGAGCAGCAGCTGGCGCGCCAGCAGATCGCCGAGCTTGAGCCACAGTTGCAGCGGCTGCTGTTACCCAGGGACGAACGCGATCAGCGCAATGTCTTTGTGGAAATCCGTGCTGGCACCGGGGGTGATGAGGCGGCCCTGTTTGCCGGTGATCTGTTGCGCATGTATCTGAAATATGCCGAACGCAGCAAATGGGAGTCTGAGATCGTCAGCGCCCATGAGGGTGAAAAGGGCGGTTATAAAGAGGCCATCGTCAGAATCAGCGGTAAAAACGTCTATGGTCAGCTTAAGTTCGAGTCCGGTGGACACCGGGTGCAGCGGGTGCCGGAAACCGAATCCCAGGGGCGGGTACACACTTCAGCCTGCACGGTGGCGGTGATGCCCGAGGTGGATACCATTGATGAGATAAAAATTGATCCGTCAGATCTGCGCGTGGATACCTTCCGGGCCTCGGGTGCCGGTGGCCAGCACGTTAACAAAACCGATTCCGCGATTCGCCTGACTCACCTGCCCACCGGCACCGTGGTCGAGTGTCAGGACGAGCGCTCACAACACAAAAATCGGGCGCGGGCGATGTCGCTGCTGCAGTCCCGATTAATGGAGGCCGAGCAGAGTCGTCAGGCCGGTGAACAGGCAGAGAACCGGCGCAACCTGATCGGCAGTGGCGACCGATCCCAACGTATTCGCACCTATAATTTTCCGCAGGGTCGACTCACCGATCACCGCATTAACCTGACCCTCTACAAACTGGAAGATATCGTTCAAGGGGATCTTGATCAGGTGGTGCAGCCACTGCTGCAGGAGTATGAGGCGGATCAGCTCCTGGCGCTCGACCAGTGAACCCGCCTGCGGTGGAAGCTATGCCGCCGTTGTCGGCCTCCTGGGCGAGTACGCCACTGGGTCAGTTGCGCCGCCTGCTTCGAGATCTGTTGCGGCCGGTGGCCGGGGCGGGCGCGGGGCTGGAAGCGGACCTGCTATTGATGACCGTCATGGAGACTGGCCGGGCCCGGTTGTTGATTGGAGATCACCGGTTGCTGACCTCTGCTCAGGTCACGCGGCTCATTGTGTTGGCGCAGCGCCGCATGAGCGGAGAACCCATGGCCTATATTCTTGGCCGGCGAGAGTTCTGGTCACTGTCGCTGAAAGTGACCGAGGCGACCCTGATCCCGCGGCCGGAAACCGAACTACTGGTAGAGATAGCGCTGAATGCAGTGGGACCCCCCGCCGCGAAAGTGGCCGATCTGGGCACCGGTAGCGGGGCCATTGCCCTGGCTTTGGCCAGTGAATGCCCCGAGTGGCGGCTGGTCGCTACTGACAGCAGTGCGGCGGCACTGAAAGTAGCGACAGACAATGCACGCCAGCTGGGAATTGACAACATTGAATTTCGCCTGAATAAAGCCGGGGATAAAGTCGGCAGTGAATCGGGCAGTGATCAGGGTTTTGATCAGGGGGATAGCTGGCTGGGCGCGCTGGCCGGTGAGCGGTTTGATCTGATTGTCAGTAATCCTCCCTACGTGGCCGCAGGGGACCCCTGCCTGCGCAACGGGGATACCGCTTTTGAGCCCCGTGGCGCACTGGCCGCCGGGGCCGATGGATTGGATGACCTGAAGAGTTTGATAGCCGGCGCGGCGGATTGTCTATTACCTGGCGGCCGTCTGTTGCTGGAACACGGGTGTGATCAGCAACGCGCGGTGACCGCCTTGCTGACCGCCGCCGGCTGGCAGCAGATAGACTGTTTTAAGGACCTGGCTGGACAGGACCGGGCAGTAATGGCGTCCGTTGGACAATGATCAACAGGTGATAGCTGGAGGCGTGACCGGGATGGAATGGCTGGCCGATAATGATCTACTGATGCGCTACAGTCGGCAGATACTGCTGCCGCAGTTTGATGTCGAGGGGCAGGACAAGCTGCTAGATGCCCGGGTGCTGGTCATCGGCATGGGCGGGCTGGGGACGCCGGTGGGCATGTACCTTGCCGGCGCCGGGGTGGGTGAGCTGGTGATTGCCGACCATGACCAGGTTGACCTGAGTAACCTGCACCGCCAGGTGATCCACACCACGGCGGATATCGAGCGACCTAAAGTGGAATCCGCCCGCGAGCAGATGCTGGCGATTAATCCGACCATCAAAGTCACGGTGATCGAGGCTGCGCTGAATACCGATAGTTTGTCGAAGTGGGTGGAGCAGGCCACGGTAGTGGTGGATGCCAGTGACAACTTTGCTACCCGTTTTGCCATTAATGCCGCTTGCGTAAAGGCCAAAGTCCCACTGGTATCGGGGGCCGCCATTCGTCTGGAGGGTCAGCTTACCGTCTACGATTCACGGGACCCGGACAGCCCCTGTTACCGCTGCCTGTTCAGTGATGAGACAGGTGAAGAAGAGAGCTGCAGTCAAACCGGCGTGCTCGGCCCGGTGGTAGGGACCATCGGCAGCCTGCAGGCACTCGAAGCAATTAAGCTAATTACCGGGATAGGTGAACCCCTGGTGGGGCGGTTGTTGTTGTTTGATGCCATGCAGAGTGAGTGGCAGCGGCTGCGCCTGAAAAGAGACCCCGACTGCCCGGTGTGCGGCGAGCCGTGAGTCGCGAGTTCGCGCAAGCCTGGGGACCCTTGCTGCTGCTGATTGCGATCAGCGTGGTGGCCTGGTCATTCCCCGGCCAGTTCGCGCCGCTCAAATCCGCCATCGTCCCGGGTCTGGGGCTGATTATGTTTGGCATGGGCGTGGGGCTTTCCAGCGAACAGCTACTTGCGGTGTTGCGAAATCCTGGCTATCTCGCCCTGGGCGTGGCGTGTCAGTTTCTGCTGATGCCAGCACTGGCCTGGGGGATCGCTGCAATAATGGGACTGCCGCTGTTGCTGGCCGCCGGGTTGATCATTACCGGCAGTTGTCCCGGGGGCACCGCATCCAATGTCATGGTCTATCTGGCGCGGGGCAATCTGGCGTTATCGGTGGCAATGACCACCTGTTCGACCTTGCTGGCACCCCTGGCAACCCCGTTGCTGGCACAGTTTTATATCGGCGAACGGCTCGAGCTGCCGGTGGCACAGATGTATCTGACTGTATTACAGATTGTGTTGCTGCCGGTGGCTGCGGGCATGGCGCTGCGCCAGTGGCGCCCAACGCTGGGAGAACGAGTGAGTCAGGTGACCCCCTGGGTGGCGATGATTCTGGTGGCCTTGATCGTGGGCACCATTATTGGCCTGAATCGGGAACGGCTCAATGACGTGGGCGGGTGGTTATTGTTGGCGGTAGCGATTCACAACGGCGCGGGTCTGCTGCTGGGCTACCTGGGCAGCTGGCTGGCCGGTGCCGGTGAAGCCGACCGGCGCGCCATCGCCCTGGAGGTCGGGATGCAGAATTCCGGCCTGGCGACGGCCCTGGCGATCAAGTTTCTGGCACCGGCTGCCGCCCTGCCTGCGGCGCTGTTTTCGTTATGGCATAACCTCAGCGCCCTGACCTGGGTCGCGCTGATGCGCGCTAATCGAGCGGCGCTGAAATGAGCCGTCGCCTGCCAACGGTTAAGCAGCTTACCTACCTCGTTGCTCTTGATCAGGCCCGCCATTTTGGTCGCGCTGCAGAGCACTGTTTTATCTCCCAGTCGGCGTTTAGCGTTGCCATACGCGAACTGGAGAACCTGATAGGAGCGCAGCTGGTCGACCGGACCAATAAAAGTGTCACCCTGACCAGCGAAGGTCGCCTGTTCGCCGATCGTGCCCGGGCGGTCATCGAAGAGATAGAGG
>JAYNPV010000011.1:8735-13296 GCA_038113925.1 Gammaproteobacteria bacterium
TAATTCCCACCATCGCCCCGTTTGTTCTGCCGGCGTTGTTGCCCCAACTGCGCATTGCCTACCCGAAATTACAGCTGTTTATCCGCGAACAGCAGACCGGCACTATCTACCAGGAATTACTCGCCGGTGAGCTGGACCTGCTGTTACTGGCGCTGCCCTGGCCGCTGCGTCAGGTGGAAACCCGCGTGCTGTTTAGTGATCCGTTTTATCTGGCCTATCGGCAGGGCACGCAGAAAATAGATCTTGCCCATTATGATCCCGAGCAGCTGCCGGATGGCAGCGTATTGCTGCTGGAAGATGGTCACTGTCTGCGTGATCACGCCCTCTCTGCCTGCCAGCTAGGCTCCTCCAGTGCGATTAACAGTTTCAAGGGTAGTAGCCTGCAAACTCTGGTGCAGATGGTCGATGCGGATCTGGGCGTGACTTATCTGCCAGAGATGGCCCGCCGTTCTAATTTGCTCGAAGGCACCTCGGTGCAGACTCTCTCACTCGGCGGCAGCGCCAGTCGCGATATCGGCCTGGCCTGGCGCAGCGGTAGTGCCAGAGAAGCCGATTTTGAGCGGTTTGCGGAAGTTCTGTCTGCGAGCCACCAGCAGGAATCGAATAATCATATATAAAAACGATTGATATAATAAAAACATTCAATTTTATTTATTTGTGGAATGATCCTATTCTCTCCTCGTCGTCCGCCACAACGGACGTATTTAAATCACATTTCGAGGAGCGAATCAGATGAAAAACAGTGAAGGTAAGACGATTCCTGCGGTCACCTTTCGTTGCCGTGAAAACGGAGACTGGCTTGATATCACCAGTGAGTCTCTGTTTGCCGGTAAACGGGTGGTGCTGTTTGCCCTACCGGGCGCATTTACGCCCACCTGTTCGGCCAGCCACCTGCCCCGCTACGAGGAGCTTTACAGCCAGTTTCGTAATAACGGCATTGATGAGGTGATCTGCCTGTCAGTGAATGACGGTTTCGTGATGGAGGCCTGGGGGCGCGATCAGCAGATCAGCCAGGTGCGCATGATTGCCGACGGTAACGGTGCCTTCACCGCTGCTATGGGCATGCTGGTGGATAAGGACGATCTCGGTTTCGGCCAGCGCTCCTGGCGTTATTCCATGCTGGTAGAAGATGGCGTGGTGGCAAAAATGTTTATCGAATCCGAACAGCCCGGAGACCCCTTCTCGGTTTCCGATGCCGACACCATGTTGCGCTACCTGAAGCCCGATGCAGAGCTGCCCGAGGCCATCACCCTGTTTACCAAACCGGGCTGTGGCCACTGTGCAAAAGCGAAAGCGTTGCTGCAGCAAAGGGGTCTGGTCTTTGATGAAATAGTCGTGGGCCGCGACGCCAGCCAGCGCGCGCTGCGGGCGGTCTCAGGCGAAGCCACGGTGCCGCAGGTATTTATCGGCGGCGAACGTATTGGTGGCGCCGAGGCGCTGATTGCCTACCTGAACTAATCCCTGCTCAATTCAAATTTCCGAGGACAATAAAATGGCGAAAGATATTCGTGGAACAGAGACCGAAAAGAACCTGATGACGGCCTTTGCCGGAGAATCCCAGGCGCGTAACCGTTACACCTTTTATGCTGGCGCGGCCCGCAAGGAGGGGTTAAGGCAGATCGCGGAGATATTTGAAGAGACCGCTAATCAGGAGCGTGAGCACGCCAAACGGTTTTTCAAGTTTCTACAGGGCGGCGCGGTTGAGATCACCGCCACCTTTCCTGCCGAGCAGGTGGGCTCGACCTTCGACAATCTGGAAGCGGCTGCTGCCGGCGAGAACGAAGAGTGGAGTGAAATGTATCCCGAGTTCGCCAGGGTTGCCCGGGAGGAGGGTTTTAACGCGGTGGCCAATGCTTTCGAGTCTATCTGTGTGGCCGAAAAACAGCATGAGAAGCGCTACCGGGATCTGGCTGAGAACCTCCGGCTGGGACGCGTATTCAAACGCGATGGTGTGGTGACCTGGCGCTGCATTAATTGCGGTTACCTTCATGAAGCCGCGGATGCGCCGGACATCTGCCCCGCCTGCCTCCATCCACAGGCCCATTTTGAGTTGTTGGGGGAGAACTGGTAACCCAACAGATCGGGAAACCAACCCCGGCGACGCGATCAAAAAGGCCCCGGTATACGGGGCGTTTTTGTTTAACCTTATGCTGATTCAAGGGGTCGGCGTGACCACTCAGGCGAGGTTAAAAAACCGCCGGGCGTTATCGCCAAGAAAAGCCGATTTTTGCTGATCATTCATGAAGGTCAGCTCTTTGGTCTCGCTGATCTGTTTACGCACGGCAGCAAAATCGACCTCGTGCGGGTAATCAGTGGAGAAGGCGAAAGCATCAATGCCGACTCGTTGAATCAGGTGTTCCAGGGTCGGTTCCTCGCCTTCGCAGCCGATCAGTATCTGGCCGCCGGTGAGGTAATCCTCAAAGGTTTTTTCAAAACCGAGCATGTCGGCTTCGAGCTCGGCGTTGCGCGCCATGCGGTCGAGAAAAATGGTGCACCAGGCAGATCCTCCTTCGGTGTAGGCCACTTTAAGGTCTGGCTGCTGTTCGAATATTCCGGAGTGAATCATGCTCGCGCAGGCGATCATCAGCCCCATCGGATGGTGGATAACATGGGATGCCGCCAGGGAGTCATAGCCATCCAGCCCCATGCCGCCGTTGGGACCGCCATGCACCCCGAGCACGCAGCCGAGCCGCGCGGCCTCTTCGTAGACCGGCCAGTAATACTCGTGGCCGAGAGGCAGGGGCAGACCGCTGGAGGGCAGCATGGCACCAGGCAGTTTCAGATCATCGACGGCGCGGCGCAGTTCAACCGCTGCGTCTTTCGGGCTCTGCATGGGAATCAGCGCCATCGGCAGCAATTTGTTACTCAACGCCCGATAGCGGTCGCCGACATAATCGTTATAGGCCTGGCAAACGGCAATGGAGTAGCCCACTGAGCGCAGAGCTCCCACGGTGAGCCCCTCGCTGGTGTACATGATGGAGTATTCAACATCGGCTTTGTCGAGAAATTCCAGCCAGTCTTCGCCACTGCCTTTGCGGTGCGTGGAGGCCCCCTCCTGATCGCCCATGATGCCGAATTCTTCGCGGTAGGTATCCGGGTTCGGCCAGTGGACGCCATCGAGGGTGGGGAAAGGGGTGCGGAAAAAATTCTGGGGTTTAACGCAGAGCTCTTTCACCGACGGATGGGCATACTCAGCCATCTCCGCCAGTGATTCCATAATATGGCCATCTGCATCCACTGCTTTGGCAATTGCATTACTCATTGGTCCTCTCCATTAGTAAAATTATTGAATGAGCCCGCTGTCGTGGCTCTGTCGACGATCCTACACGGTGAACGACGGTAGTTAAACTGATAATCTTGTTTCCTTGCAGCCAAGGTCAGCGCCGACAGGATAGCTTGTTGAACCAGAGTCAGAAAAACAGTGGTCACCAGCGGCCAATCGTCGTCGGCACGGTGGTTGCGCTACTTTGTTTGCTGGTCACGGGTGGCTATGCTTACGCCCGCTATGTCTATTTCGGCCCGGTGGTGGAGTCAAAAATACCGCTCTATATCAGTAATAAAGCGATCAGCTGGAGCAGTGTTCTTCTAATCGCGGGCAGTTTTGCCATGGGTCCGCTGGCCCGCATAACCCCCCGCTGCCAAAGCTTGTTGGGGTACCGGCAAGCATTGGGGCTGATCGGATTGTGGCTGGCAACGTTGCATATACTGGTCTCGCTGCCCATATTGAATATGCTTTACTACGTCAGTTTTTTTAATCTTGATGGCACCCTGAAGGCGACCAGTGAACTGTCCATGCTCGCGGGTGCCGTCGCCTGGATGCTGCTGTTGCCGCCGGCGGTGGTCTCCCTGTCATCGATAGCCGCCGCTATCCCGGCGGTCACCTGGCAGAGAATGCAGCGACTGGGGCTGCTGGCCCTGATCGTCACCTTTGGACATGTCGCCTGGTTAGGCTGGAAGGGCTGGTTTGAGCCGGAAACATGGTACGGCGGTTTGCCGCCAATTACCCTGCTCAGTTGCGCGGTGATCCTGGTGTTAGTGCTGCTGCGCGGGGTGGCCAGTTTGGCGGGAGATGAAAATCGATGAGCAATTATTACCCGGGCCTGGCGGTACCCCTACTGCTGGTTTCTTCCTCCGCTGCGGTGGCCGAACCGCCCCGTTATCAGATTGCCTTTGTCCATGATTATCAGCAGCAGAACCACGCTTCCAAACTGCATCGCCTCAGTAACCAGCAGGCGCGCTTTAGTGATGACGGAGCGCTGGTCGAATTTATCGATAGCCAGGGCCCGGTCACCTGGGAGGGGCTGAGTTACGACACCGGTCAACACGGCACCCTGCATTGGGGCCGATGGACCCGTGGAATAACCGGCGGCGGTGGGCTGCATAGTGGTCACGACATTAGTGGGGCAGAAGGGGTGCGCAACAGTTTTCGTTATATTATTGGCGAGCCTCCCCGGTCACCCCTGGAAAATGCTGCCACCTACTCGTTGTTGGGGGGGCATACCGGGCCTACCGCCGGCGAAGGGGGCGGCACCTCGATCACCCTGCTCAACCAGGGAACCAT
>JAYNPV010000011.1:13306-17224 GCA_038113925.1 Gammaproteobacteria bacterium
GCCAATTTGTCACCCTTGTGCTGTCGTTGCGGGTGGCCAGCGGGATATACAGTTTTACCTCCCCGAAATTGGAAGTGACCGATTACGGCTTTCGCACCGATCAGCCGGTTGTTACCAACGGGGTGCTCTGTCTGCCCGAATGTCGCACCCGGATTGAAGGGTTTTTCGCGGGCGAGGGGGGCGCTGAGGTGGGGTTGGCATTTAGTATCGACAATCCGGCACTGTCAAAGCAGATCAACGGCATCGCTGCATTTAAGCGTGATTGACCCGGTGTCGACTGGGGTGGCTAACCCCCGATCTGCCGTTAAGGGGATTAGTTGGCCTGCGGTGCCGGAACCGGTGGGGGCGTCAATGTTGGCGCTGCAGTTTCAGCTGCAGCAATCTCAATGGTGGCCCGAGCCGGAGCTTCGTCGCCACCAGTTGGCTCAGTTCCGGCACCTGCTGGCCCACGCAGCGGCAGAGACCTCCTGGTATGCCGAGCAGGCTGATTTCGTTCAGCTGGCCGCGAAGGCTGAACCAGTGAGTGACCAGCAGTTCCGGCAATTGCCGCGCCTGAGCCGCCGTGATCTGCAGCAGCACCTGCCCCGGTTAACGGCAAGATCGACCCCGCCCGCCCACGGCAAACGGCTTGATCTTGCCACCTCCGGCAGTACCGGGCAGCCGTTGTTGGGATACGAAACCGAGCTCAACCACTTATTCTGGGGAGCCTGCAACCTTCGCGATCACCTCTGGCAAAACCGTAACCTGGGCCTCAAGTTCGGTGCGATCCGTACCGGCGTGGATCAACGCCAGCTGGCGGATTGGGGCCGGGCAATATCCTGTGCTTATCAGACGGGTCCGGCGACCTCGCTCAATATCAATACCCCGGTGGAGCGGCAACTCGATTGGTTAGTTGCCGAACAGCCGGGCTACCTGATTAGCCACGCCAGTAATCTGGCGGCACTGGCACGCTGTTCCATCGATCGCGGCGAGCAGCCGACTGCGTTGCAGCAGGTAATCAGTTTTGGCGAAAGGCTACCGGATCAGCTGCGTGACCTTTGCCAGCAAGCCTGGCAGGTGCCTCTGGTTGACGTATACAGTGCGGAGGAAGTGGGTTACATCGGCCTGCAATGCCCGGTTGAGCCGGGAAACTACCACCTGATGGGCGAACAGTTGATCGTGGAAGTGCTCGACCATCAGGGCCGGCCCTGTGAGCCGGGGCAGTGGGGTCAGGTGGTGATCACCACTTTGCATAATTTTGCCATGCCGCTGATTCGGTACGAGATTGGCGATTTTGCCCGGGTGGGTCCGCCCTGCCCCTGCGGCCGAGGTTTGCCGGTGCTGGATAAAATTATGGGCCGTCAGCGCAATATGATTACCCTGCCGGATGGCAGCCAGCACTGGCCGAGTTTTCCGGCAGACCTGTGGCTGGCGGTGGCACCGATCAACCAGTTTCAGCTCGAACAGATCAGCCGCCAGGAGATTATTGCCCACTATCAGCTGGAACGGCCGTTAAGCGCTGACGAAGGTCACAACCTGCAGCAGCGGCTAGCGCAGTCGTTGCGATTTCCGGGAGTGATCACCCTGGAGCATCATCGCCAGCCGCTGACGGTGGCGGGTAGCAAATTTGAAGATTTCATTAGCCGACTCGAAAACTAAAAAGCCCCGCAATAGCGGGGCTTTTTAGTGTCGCACGCGGCTCATGGTATGACCCGGTTGGGTGTGATGACAGGTTTTACATATTGCCGATAATGGCATCGCCGAATTCAGCGCTACCCAGTTTGGTAGCGCCATCCATGAGGCGGTCAAAATCATAGGTGACGGTTTTGGCGGTTATCGCGCCGCCAAGCCCCTTGACGATCAGGTCGGCTGCCTCGGTCCAGCCCAGGTGACGCAGCATCATCTCCGCCGAGAGGATCAGCGATCCGGGATTCGACATATTTTTGCCAGCGTATTTGGGAGCGGTTCCGTGGGTCGCCTCGAACAGACCAATGGTGTCGGAGAGGTTGGCGCCTGGGGCGATGCCAATACCCCCGACCTGGGCAGCCAGTGCGTCAGAAATGTAGTCGCCGTTCAGATTAAGAGTAGCGATAACATCGTACTCTTTCGGTCGCAGCAGAATCTGCTGGAGCATGGCATCGGCGATCACATCTTTAATCACAATTTGGGTGCCGGTGTTGGGGTTTTTAAAGCTGCACCAGGGCCCGCCGTCGATTTCCACCGCGCCGAATTCCTCTTTGGCCAGTTCGTAACCCCAGTCTTTGAAAGCACCTTCGGTGAACTTCATGATATTGCCCTTGTGCACCAGGGTGACTGACGGGCGGTCGTTGTCAATGGCATAACGTATGGCTGCGCGGACCAGACGCTTGGTACCTTCCGATGACACCGGCTTGATGCCGATGCCGGAGGTTTGCGGGAAACGGATCTTGGTAACGCCCATTTCATCTTGCAGGAAGTCGATTACCTGCTTTGCCTCGGGGGTGCCGGAGCGGAACTCGACACCGGCATAGATATCCTCCGAGTTTTCCCGAAAAATCACCATGTCGGTGTTCTCGGGCTCTCTGAGCGGGCTGGGGGTGCCTGGGTAGTAGCGTACCGGGCGCAGGCAGGTGTAAAGATCCAGTTCCTGACGCAGGGCGACGTTGAGGGATCGAATACCGCCGCCGACCGGTGTGGTCAGCGGGCCCTTGATACCCACCAGGAATTCGCGCATGGCGTCGAGACTCTCTGCCGGCATCCAGGTGTCGCCGCCATAAGTGGCCACCGCTTTTTCGCCGGCATAAATCTCCATCCAGGCAATTTTGCGCTGCCCGCCATAGGCTTTTTCTACCGCCTGGTCGACCACCTTAATCATCGGCGGAGTAACGTCGACGCCAATACCGTCGCCTTCAATGAAGGGGATGATGGGGTTATCAGGTACGTTGATGCTGTTGTCGGCGTTTGCGGTTATTTTTTCGCCGTCGGTAGGTACAATGATTTTGTCGTATGCCATGGAACTTCAGAATCCTTATAGTTCGGGAAAAAACGTCGGGTTAGGAGTTTGTCGTTGATAAAAGGCCGCATATTCTACACCAGTGCGCTGACATCTAGCGCGACTGGTTGTCCCTAAGGGCTTGATCACTCACTGGAAAGAAGATTGTCTCAATATTCGGTTGCGGTGCTTGGCACCGAGGTCAGTTTTGACTGCAGAGAAGAAGAATCGCTGCTGGCGGCCATGGCAAAGATTGGCAAAAAAGGAATTCCGAAAGGCTGTTTTGGCGGCGGTTGTGGTATTTGTCGCATCCGAGTTCGCGACGGCCAACACCTCACCGGCAAAATGAGCCGAGTGCAGGTGTCAGAACAGGAGGAGGCAGAGGGGTTCGCGTTGGCGTGTAAATGTTATCCCCGTAGTGACCTGCAGGTTGAGGTGGTTGGCAAGATTATTCGCGCCCTACAGCGCGAATAATCACCACTGGCGACTGCTATCCGCCGCGATTTTCAACCAGATGATCGACCACGCCGGGATCGGCGAGAGTGCTGGTGTCGCCCAGGGAATCGATCTCATCGGCGGCGATTTTGCGCAATATACGTCGCATGATTTTGCCGGAGCGGGTTTTAGGCAATGCCGGTGCCCACTGGATAACATCGGGGCTGGCAATGGCACCAATCTCACTGCGTACCAGGTTAATCAGCTCCTGACGTAGCTCCTCGCTTGGCTCCAGGCCTGCCATCAGGGTGACATAGGCATAGATGCCCTGACCCTTAATGTCGTGGGGATAGCCAACCACTGCCGCTTCAGCGACGCTATGGTGCAGCACCAGGGCGCTTTCCACTTCTGCGGTGCCCATGCGGTGGCCGGAGACATTGATCACATCATCCACACGGCCGGTAATCCAGTAGTAGCCGTCTTCGTCCCGGCGGCAGCCGTCGCCGGTGAAATATTTGCCCGGATAGGTGTTA
>JAYNPV010000011.1:17234-18634 GCA_038113925.1 Gammaproteobacteria bacterium
GCCATATACCGTGCGCATCATCCCTGGCCACGATTGATTGATGCAGAGATTGCCGCTGACTGCACCCGCCAGTTCATTGCCATCGGCGTCGACCAGGCTGGGTTCCACACCAAAAAACGGCAGCGTGGCGGAGCCGGGTTTCATTGCAATGGCACCCGGCAGCGGGGTGATCATGATGCCGCCGGTCTCGGTCTGCCACCAGGTGTCGACGATGGGAGTGCGCTCTTCGCCGACGACCCGGTGATACCACTCCCAGGCCTCGGGGTTGATCGGTTCGCCGACGGTGCCCAACAGTCGAAGTGACTGGCGGCTGGCGGCTTTCACCGGTTCGTCGCCGTCACGCATCAGCGCCCGCAAGGCGGTGGGCGCGGTATAAAAAATATTTACCTGGTGTTTGTCGACCACCTGCCAGAAGCGCGAGCTATCGGGGTAGGTGGGGATACCCTCGAACATCAGTGTGGTAGCGCCATTGGCCAGCGGTCCGTAAACGATATAACTGTGGCCGGTAACCCAGCCGACATCGGCGGTGCACCAGTAGATATCGCCGTCGTGGTAGTCAAACACATATTTATGGGTCATGGCGGCATAGAGGATATAGCCCCCGGTGGTGTGCAGTACCCCTTTGGGTTTGCCGGTGGAGCCGGAGGTATAAAGAATGAATAACGGATCTTCGGCATCCATCGGCTCGGCGGGGCAGTCACTCTCCATCGCGTCGATGGACTCCTGATACCAGATATCCCGGCCTTCGACCCAGCCGACATCATTGCCGGTATGCTTCACCGCGATCACGGTGTGAACATTGGGGCACTCGCTGAGCGCCGCATCGACATTGCTTTTCAATGGCACGCTGCGGCCACCGCGGATGCCCTCGTCGGCGGTGATGAGGGTCTGGCAGTCAGAATCAAGTATGCGGCTGCGCAAGGCGTCCGGAGAAAAGCCACCAAAGACCACCGAATGGACGGCACCGATACGGGTGCAGGCGAGCATGGCAGCGGCGGCGGCCGGGATCATCGGCATGTATATGCAGACCCGGTCACCTTTTTTTACTCCCCGCGATTTGAGCAGGTTGGCCAGGCGGCAAACTTCGTCATGGAGTTCGCGGTAGGTAATGTTACGCGCGACGGTCGGGTCGTCACCTTCCCAGATGATGGCGGTCTGATCCCCCCGTTCGGCCAGGTGCCGGTCGAGACAGTTATGGGCAACGTTGGTAGTGGCACCGGTAAACCATTTGATTTCACCGGCGGCCAGGTCTTCCTCGACCACCTTATCCCAGGGCGAGAACCAGTCGATCAGGTCGTTGGCACGCGCCGCCCAGAATGTCTCCCGGTCATCGATGGATTGGCGGTACCAGGCGTTGTACTGAGCCTGGTCGATATGAGCGTGGTTTTGTACCTCGGCAG
>JAYNPV010000011.1:18699-22888 GCA_038113925.1 Gammaproteobacteria bacterium
TACCGGATAGGTTTTAATTTCAGACATTGTTTACCAGTGATTCAGAAAAGTGGATCGTGGAAGAAAAGCGCTAACAAGGGGGTCTTTTGGGCGGGGCTACCAACGAAAAATATTGCCGCATAGGGGGATAAACAGCAGCGTGGTTTTGCCCATGACAATACGGTCGTAGGGCTTTAAATCAGTGATTTGCAGCACCGCCTCATCGTTTAAATAAGTGAGGTTGCGGCTCTCACCATGGATTAATTTGAAATTGTTACCACGCGGATCATAAATCACCCGGGCGTGGTCACGGCGGCTGATTTCGCCGTCGGATTTGGCGCCAAAATAGAGGGGAATGGCCTGATCGGGCGAACGCCCCACCGCATTAATCCCCGACCGTATCGGGCGGGACTGGCCTTTTCCTGGTCCATCCACCACCACCAGCCAGCCGGTGACATAATCGGCGCCCCCCGCGGTTGCGGGCTCCACCGCCGCCGTGGTGATAACGGTGGCATCAAACTCGTCTACTGATTCCTCCGGCGATGGACTCGCTGCCGGGGTCAACGCGGGTTGATCCAGTTTCGCGGTCGCCAGCTCGTCGAAATTTTTCTCGCCGTCGGCCGTTGACGTCAGATCAACTCCACCACTGTCTGCTGGCAGGTCAGCGTTAGATAAATCTGTTTCGTCAACCCCAGGGTCGGCGGGTGGGGGGGGATCAAATTTCGCGGTAGCCAGTTCGTCGATATCTGAGGGGGCCGACGCCGGTGACGGGGAGTCAAATATTGCGGTGGCCGGCTCATCGACCCGGGGCGGAACAAGAAAAGCTTCACTGGTCGGTTCGTCGGCTTCCCCAAGGTCGAGATCAAAGCCCCCCGCCATCTGCTCGATCAGTCCTCCCTGGGCGGAGGGGGGGATGGTTTCGAAATCGTGATCGGCGTGGTCATCGCTCTCATGGATTGATCCGCCACCCGTTGTCGCCGCCAGTGAGGCGGGGTTTGAGATTTCATCGGCCTGGTTTGCCGGTGAAGGGGGCGGGGGCTTGTTGAAGTCAGTATGAAGTTTGGGTTCTGAGTCGAATTCAAGTTCCGGCAGGTTAGAAGTGGCGGGAGCTGAGCCGGGCTGCTGTGAGCCAGAATTTTCGTCACCCGCGGGACTCGGGTCTGATGCATCATCAAAATCCAGGCTGATGGATTCGCTGTTAGACCCTTCTGCCTGTTCCCGTTGGGCACTTTCTAACTCCCCACTCAGATCCGCTGATGATTCTGATTCCCAGCCGGCCAGATCACTGATCATACTGCTACGGGAGGGTGTCGGCTCGGCGGGTGGCTTCTGCTCATCGCCATAAAACACGGTTTCATCCTTGGCGCTGGATGAATCCGCCTCTGCGTCGGTGGAACCTTTTTTACCGACTATTTTCTTGATCCAACTCATAGGGATGACCTGAATGTGCAAGCGGTTTGAATCTGGTAGCTAATTTTGTTCCGGTGCTGCATACGCCCGGTTGAAAAAACAGTCCAAGCAGCCCTGTCTGACTATCCGTCGGGAGTTTATAAAGTTACCCACGAATTTCCGGCCTAATTTTTCGAACCCCGACCTAAACTGGTGCCGGTGATAGGATTTGAACCTACGACCTACTGATTACGAATCAGTTGCTCTACCGAGCTGAGCTACACCGGCGTGTTCATAAATTAAACCTTGGCAATGGCCACTTTTCCCAATCACGTCAGTATAGCCGTCGTCGGCATGCAATGCTATTCAGACTACATAAGGGTTTTCCGGAAATGCAGTCATGAGTCATGCTGTTCCGCCCGGCGCTCTGCACCTAGCATGAAGTTGGCGTGATCGTATTCACTGGCATCCAACACCCCGGCGCGATGGGTTAGCAGATCCAGCATCAACTCTGCGGTGGCAGGCGCCGACATCAGCCCATTGCGAAAGTGACCGATGGCCGAATAGAGGTTGTCCAATTGAGGATGCGGGCCTATGTAAGGGACGCCGCTTGGGCTACCCGGGCGCAGCCCGGCCCAGTGATGTTCAACCGGCCAGTCTTTCAGGCCGGGTGCCATGGCGATTGCCGAAGCCTGGAGCTCTTGGCGCGCGCTTTGGGTGGTCTGTTTGTCAAAACCGCAATGCTCAATGGTGCTACCCACCAGTACGCGGCCATCACTGCGCGGGATAAGATAGCGGGGACCATTAAGGATTATTTTTTGCACCGTATCTACCGGAGTTTTTATCACCATCATCTGACCACGCACCGGTTCAACCGGCAGCGTTAACCCCGTCGTTGCCAGAAGCTGAGCTCCCCAGGCCCCGGCACAAATGATGGCGGTGTTTACCGGGTGTTTTCCCTGACGGGTGAGGGCATGGGTGAGTCTGGGCCCGCGGGTGGTGAATGCTTCCACCTGCGTATTGGCCAGAACGGGAACTTCCAATATCTGCAGATGGCGCTTTAAAGCGGCCAACAGCCGGGGATTTCTCAGCTGGGCAATCTCAGGTAGGAAAAGCCCTTGGGTAAAGGCCGTGCTGAGGGCGGGCTCGCACTCGTGTAACGCCTTACCCTCAACTACTTGCAGTGCCATCCGCCAGCGCTGCCCCCACGCCAGGGCCTGCTCTTTCTCGGCGCCGTCAACGATCAATAGCCCGGATCGACGCCATTGTGAATCAATGCCGGTGACCCGCTGCAGATCATCTACCAGGGTCTTGAACACCTGCTGGCTGCGCGTGGCCAGGCGCAGCAGGGGATCGGGATAGCGCCAGGGATGCAGGGGCGACAGAATGCCACCCCCCGCCCATGATGCCTCGCGCCCCGGTTGGCTGCTTTCGAGCAATTCCACCGAGGCCCCCTCCAGGGCCAATTGGCGGGCGATCATCAAGCCGATTACGCCACCACCGATGACGGTGAACTCAGTCATTACTATCAGTTAGCAGGGGCAGAGGGGGTGAAAACTGGTTATTGCGGGGTAAAGCCATCGGGTTTAGCGGAACCCTCGCCAAAGAGGAATTTTTCCATCTCTTCGAGCAGGAATTTCCGCGCGCTGGCATCCGCCATGGAGAGGCGGTTTTCATTGATCAGCATGGTCTGGTGCTGGATCCACTGGTTCCACGCTTCGGCGGAAATTTCGGCCAGTATCCGCTGACCCAGTTCACCGGGGTAAGGCGCTTTCTCAAGTGCCTGGGCTTCTCGGCCTAGTTTGCGACAGATGATAGTACTGCTCATGGTTACTGTTACTCCCGGAAGTAGGCGTCGATAATTTTTTTAACTGCGGCAGACACACCTATATCGGTGGCCGGAAGCGCGTTATACCAGAGCTGATCCGGGTTATCCATGACTAGTTGGCCGCTGTCGATGGCCTGATAAACCAGGGGTTTTATGGTTAGATCGAAATGGCTGAAGCTGTGTTTCACGGACGCAAGTGAGCGTTGAAATTTGATCTTCACGCCGAACTGCTGCGCTGCCCACCGAGATATAGGATCGGGCAGTTCCGGGAGTTCCGGGAGTTCCGGCAGGCACCAGAGCCCGCCCCAGATGCCGGTGGGGGGTCTTCTTTCCAGCAGGATTTCGGTCTCATCGCGGGTTATCACCAGCATGTGGGTTTGACGTTCCCTGCGTTGCTTTTTTGGTTTCGCGGCAGGGTAGTCCGCCGTGCAATCGTTCAGGTGTGCCCGGCAATCGGTCTGCAATGGGCAAAGCTCGCAGCTGGGTCGACTGCGCCGGCAGACGGTGGCCCCCAGATCCATGATCGCCTGGGTGTAATCGCCACAGCGGTGGCTGGGAGTATGTTGTTCAGCAAATTGCCAGAGCTGCTGCTCGACACTGCTGGCGCCGGGCCATCCGTTAACCATGTGAAAGCGGGCCAGCACCCGCTTTACGTTACCGTCAAGGATGGCGTGGTGTTGATCCCAGGTCAGCGCGAGTATGGCTGCCGCAGTCGAGCGGCCGATGCCAGGCAGCTGATTTAGGGTGTCTATGGTGGCGGGAAAATGGCCGGAAAATTCTGTAGAGATAACCTGCGCGGCCTTTAACAGATTGCGACCGCGGGCGTAGTAACCGAGTCCGCTCCAGAGCGATAGCACCTCATCCTCACTGGCGGCGGCCAGGCTTGCCAGGGTTGGAAAGCGCTCCATGAAGCGTCGGTAATAGGGGATAACCGTGACCACCTGGGTCTGCTGAAGCATGATTTCCGATACCCAGACCGGGTAAGGGTCTGCC
>JAYNPV010000011.1:22898-23222 GCA_038113925.1 Gammaproteobacteria bacterium
CACGGCAGGTTTTTTCTGCCAGAGTGGTCGAACCACTCCAGCAGTCGCCCGGCAACATCAGATTTGATCTGGTTCAGTTAAATAACCCACGCAGGAGCTGCTTTTTCAACTGATCAGATTCGGAATCATCTTCACTGGGAGCCAACTTGGGAGCCAGTTTTTCTTTAAGTTTGCTTTTGGCTTCTGCCTTCACCAGGCCGCTGACATCCGGTTGTACGCTCGGCGCGGTCAGGTCGCCGGAAATTTTCACTGGAATCGCCGTGCCGCTGGTCCGGTAGTTGTTGTCAGCAAGCTTCTCTACCCGCGCAGCAGTGACGCGATAAT
>JAYNPV010000012.1:0-8667 GCA_038113925.1 Gammaproteobacteria bacterium
ACCTTAAAGATAGCTGCCGCAAGGGCATCCAAAACGAATCGGCCACCGTGACGGTGGCCGATTCAACCAATTCAAATCGGATTTCTACTGAACTTCCTGACCTTTGACCGAATCGATAATCGACTGTAGCTCACCGCTCTCATAGAGATCGGTGAGAATATCACTGCCGCCAATAAACTGACCGCCCACGTAGAGCTGCGGGATGGTCGGCCAGCTGGAATAATCCTTGATTCCCTGCCTGACGATCTCATCAGCCAACACATTTACGGTCTCGTAGTCGGCGCCACAGGCCTCAAGAATCTGCACCGATTTGCCCGAAAAACCGCACTGGGGAAACATGCGGTCACCTTTCATAAAAAGTACCACTGGAACCTCTTCGACGAAGGCCTTGATTTGTTCCTGAATATCCATAGGTGTCACCTTCTATTAAAAAATTGGAATTTCATCATCAGGAGTTGGCCTGTTGCCAGCCGTCCTGGGTGTAGGTTTTCAGCGACAACGCATGAATGGAATCATTGGCCATCTCTTCCTTTATCACCCCATAAACCAGCTGATGCTGCTGGATGAGTGACTTATCGGCAAACTGGTCACAGATAACCACCGCTTCAAAATGCCGACCATCACCCTCTACATGGGCCTCAGCACCATCAAGTCGGCTTTCAATAAACTGTTTTATTGCACTCGGTTCCATTTGGATTCTGATTACCTGGATGGTTGTTAACTGTATGCAAGCCAGCCGCGCTATCCGGCATCATTGCCGATGCCAAGCCCGATACCGGGAAAGGATTAAGTTCGTAGCTTGTACCCGCTACGCAGGATTGTTAGCGAGATTATACCTAACATCGCAAGCGCCCCACACATCACCGCAATGCCGATTTGCGGGTCGACATCAGACTGACCAAAAAACCCATAGCGAAAACCATCAATCATATAAAAAAGCGGGTTAAATTTTGATATCTGTTGCCACACGCCAGGCAGCGAATGGATGGAATAAAACACACCACTCAAGAAAGACAGCGGCATAATCACAAAGTTCTGAAAGGTCGCCGCATGATCAAACTTATCTGCCCAGATGCCCACAATAAACCCGGTCGTGGCCAGGGTAGCGGCACCAAAAAACCCGAACAGCAGCACATAGAGCGGGGCGGCCACCTGAACCTCCAGGTACAGACTGGCGGCAACGAAAATCGCCAACCCAACCAGCAATGCACGCACCATTGCCGCGGCCACGAAGGCCAGACAGAACTCCAGGTGGGTTAACGGCCCCAGCAACACAAAAACTATACTGCCGGTGACCTTCGAAAACACCAAACTGGATGAACTGTTGGCAAAGGCATTCTGAATAATCGACATCATGATCAGGCCCGGCACCAGAAAACTGCTATAGGCGAGATCATCGTACATGGTCACCCGGTCGGCCATGACGTGACTGAAGATCACCAGATAGAGCAGCGCCGTTATTACCGGTGCCAGCAGCGTCTGCATGGCCACCACCATGAAACGCCTTACTTCTTTACGGAACAGTGTCCAGGTACCGCGCAGGTTCATGTCGATTCCGCCTGGGTGAGTTCCAGAAAAAGATCCTCAAGATTCTGCTGCTCGGTTTCCACCTCCAGCACCTGCAGCCGCTGCTGGTGCAGAGCATCCAGAATCACCGCAAGCTGCTCACTACCATGCGCCACCTGCAACCAGATTTCATCATTCTCGCGACGCAGCAGTGCTGCGGTGACCGGGTCCGGCAACTCACCCGTCAGACCGCCCAACCGCAACCGCACCTGATAGTGGGAATAGCGCTGCATCAGCCCGGCCCGACTATCCAGCGCGACCACTTCACCGCCATTCATAATGGCAATTCGTTCGCACAGGGCCTCGGCCTCTTCCAGATAATGAGTCGTCAGCAAAACGGTGGTGCCTTCGCGGTGTAATCGCTCCACGAACGACCAGAGACTCTGCCGCAGGTCCACATCAACCCCGGCGGTGGGTTCATCAAGTACCAACACCCGTGGCCGGTGCACCAGCGCCTGGGCAATCAGCACCCGGCGCTTCATTCCCCCGGACAGGGAGCGCATATTGTTATCGGCCTTGTCAGCGAGGCCGAGGGACTCCAGTAATTCCTCAATCCATGCCCGGTTACGGCGATCAACACCAAAATAACCGGCCTGGATCTGCAACACCTCGCGGACCTTAAAAAACGGATCGAACAGCAGCTCCTGTGGAACCACCCCCAGGTGACGACGGCTGGCTGCTGCCTGCGCAACCACGTCGCGCCCCATGACACTGACCTGGCCACGGTCTGCCCGGCAGAGCCCCGCCATGATATTGATGAGAGTCGATTTACCCGCACCATTGGGCCCTAGCAGCCCAAACATTTCACCCTCAGCAATCTGCAGGTCTACTCCATTCAGCGCCTGCAGGCCGGCAAACGATTTGTACAGCTGATTAATAGAGACAGCGACCATCATCCAGATTCCGCAATTTCAGTAGTGATAAACAAAATGGCCTGGAAGGGTCCAGGCCATTGGGGAGTTGACTTAAGGAAGGAAGTTTACAAATTACGCCGATTCCGCTCGGCGAGGGAATCGATCAACTGATTCAACCCCCTGCGCTCAACAATGGAACCGTACTCAGAACGATAGGTCTTCACCAGGCTAATGCCATCCAGTTTGATGTCGAGCACTTTCCACTGGCCGGTGTGATTGCCCATTCGATAATCAATCGGAGAGGTGCTGCCATCCGCACTTCGCAGCTGGGTTTTTACCGTCACCAGCGTGGCATCCGCTTTGCTGCGAAAGGGTAAAAATTCGATCTGCTCGTCCTGAAATGCCAGCAACGCGCTGCCGTAAGTATGCAGCATCAACTTGCTGAACTCTTCGGCAAACCGCTCCTGCACGTCACTATCGGCCTGTTTCCATGACTTGCCCAGCACATACCGGGATATGCGCGGAAAATCGAAATGGGGAAATACCCATTCACGGACCTTTGCATATAACTCCGCAGGATCCTTCTCATAGCGCCCCTTATTCTCACGAATATCATTCAACAGCCTGTCCGCGGTCGAGCGGATAACTTCATCAGCGGTCAGTAATGTCTGCTCTTCACTAACCGCAGCGGCGGCACCGCCATCGGCAACACTCACCATGGCGACCCGATTCTGCGGCGCCGCGTCCGCTGTCGCCGAAACCAGCATGAATACCGAGGCTAAGTGCGATAGCCACCTCGCCTGTCCGAAGAACCTGTTCTGCCATTTATTTTGCCGGGACATCCCTACTCTCCAATTTCGGTTTACCATGGGCGTGCAATTTTCAATTTAATTTAGTGTGTCACCGCCCAGCCGTACTCCCCCAGGTGGGCCTATGGAAGCTGGAAAAATCTCAACTACCGGGACCCGATGGGGCGAACAATTATCTCACCAAATGTGAACTTTGCTACCTGCCGAGCTACAGTCGTCGACGCGGGAAGCCGTCGAACAAATTGTTAATTCTTTAAATAACAGTGAATTAGCACTGGTCCAGCAAAAACTCGGTCCCCTGATGCTGGCGTGTGCCTACAGCCCCTGGTTGCAACAGATTTTCGTCGCCAATCCGCCGCGCCTGGTTAGCTGGCTGCAGGAGGGTCGATTCGATCGACCCGTAGACCCCGAGGCATTAAAAACCGAACTGACCAACGCAACCCGCCATTGCGACGGCCAGGACGAGGTTAAATCCCGCCTGCGAGCTGTTCACCTCAGGGAGGAGGCGATTATTGCCTGGCGCGACCTGAATGGTCTTGCCAGTCTGACGGAAAATCTAGGGCATATCTCCCTGTTAGCCGAACTGGTGCTCACCACCGCCCTGGATTGGCTGACCCAGGCGTTGGTTTGCAAACATGGGACGCCGATCGGTGAACTCAGCCATTCACCCACCCAGCTAACCCTGCTGGCGATGGGCAAGCTCGGCGGGAGGGAACTCAATTTTCATTCCGATATTGACCTGATCGCTATATACGGGGAAGCCGGCGCAACCGATGGCGAACGAAGCCTCTCCAATCAGGAATTTTTTACTCGCCTGATACGAGCGCTAATCGATTTGTTGCAAACACCCGGGCCCGACGGGCCGCTTTATAACCTGGACCTGCGACTACGACCGTTTGGCGACAGCGGCCCGCTGGTGGTGACCGCCGCTGCGCTCGAAACCTACTACACGCGCAACGGTCGCGAATGGGAAAGATACGCGCTGATTAAAGCCCGGCCCGTGGGTGGCGACATTCAATTTGGCACCCGGCTACTTGATGAACTCTCGCCATTTATCTACCGCCGCTACCTCGATTACGGCGCTTTCCAGAGTCTGCGGGAGCTGAAACAGGAAATTGATCAGCAGGTCAGACGATCTGCGGAGCAATTCAACGTCAAACTCGGACGCGGGGGCATCCGTGAAATCGAATTTATCGCCCAGGCCTTTCAACTCGTCCACGGTGGCCGCGACCAGTCGCTGCGCCGACCGCAATTGACCAGCGTACTCCCCTTGTTGCATCAGCGCGGCGAAATCAGTCAACAGGAATACCAGACCCTAACCGCAGCCTATGAATTTCTGCGCCGCAGTGAGCACCGCATTCAGATGCTGCATCACCAGCAACATCACCGCGTTCCGGGCGACGAAACTGACCTGTTACGTCTGGCCGGTGCCATGGGTTACAAGCATCGCCACGATTACCTGGATGCCCTCGCTGCGGTTACCGACTCGGTAGCGACCCTGTTTGCCAACGTGCTTGCCCTCGATACCGAGTCCACCCCGCGCAATAGCAGTGCCGAGTGGAGCAAATTGTGGAAGCAACCACTGCAACGGGACACCGCCCTGCCGCTCATTGAGGGGCTTGAATTTGATGACGCGGAAACCGTGTTTCAACAACTGCTCGCACTGCAAAAATCCCGAAACCACCTGGCGGCTTCCGAGCTCGCCCAGCAGCGCTTGTTGATGCTACTCCCCGGTCTTCTTCAGGCCTGCGCCGAACAGCCCCAGGCGGATGCCGCCCTCAAAGGCACCTTGCAACTGCTGGATGCCATCCTCAGGCGTTCGGCCTACCTGTCGCTCCTGTATGAGAACCCGGTGGCGTTGCAACGGCTCTGCCAGCTCTGTGCAGCCGGGGAATGGGTCACCGACTGGCTCTGCCAGCATCCGGTCCTGCTCGACGAACTGCTGGACCAACGGGCGTTGACCGAACGGCCGAGCAAAGAGCACCTCGCCGAACAACTCGACCGCGCTCTTCAACAGGCCGGCGAGGATCTCGAACAGCAGATGAATCGCCTGCGTGATCAGCGCAACGGGGTGATACTGAATGCCGCCATGCTGGATCTGGCTGCCGACTCCGAGAGCGGAGCCCTGCTTACGGAGGTTGCGGAAGTGACCCTTGATCGCTGCCTACGCCTGGCCTGGCAACAACTTGCGCACCGCCACGGACTGCCGCCTCAAACGGGGGCAACCGATGAATCAGCAACGCCGGGGGTGTTGATTCTCGGCTATGGCAAGCTGGGAGCCGGCGACCTCAGTTATCGATCCGATCTGGACCTGGTGTTCCTGCAACCCGATTGTGAGACTGAGGCGAAAACCGACGGCCCTGAAGCTACCACCGTGCAACGCTTTTATAGCCGGGTAGTGCAACGACTAGTGCAGTTGCTGAGCACTCAGACAACCTCCGGCCGTCTTTACGAGATTGATGTTCGACTACGCCCCGACGGCAATGCCGGCCCGATTGTCAGCCAGATACAGAGTTTTAGACGCTACCTGTGGGAACAGGCGCAGACATGGGAACACCAGGCGCTGGTTCACGCTCGCCCGATCGCCGGTGACGCAACACTGCGAGCACAGTTTATTGAGTTACGCAGGCAATTACTCTGCCAACCTCGGCAGCGTCAGCCGTTGGTTGCTGCGGTGACTGAAATGCGCAACCGGGTGCGTGAACAGAAAACCATTACCGACATCGCTGACCAGCTTAAATTTAACCCGGGGGGGATGCTCGACCTCGAATTCTTCGGTCAGTTCCTGGTGTTGCAATATGCCGCTGACTATCCCGACCTGACCCGACCCACCAGCACCACTGAGCTATACAGCGTAGCGGCCAACCTCGGTTTGCTCGACCCTGCTCTGGCACAGCGGCTGATCACCGCCTATCAACTTCTTGGTAATGGTCGACGGCGGTGGGAGTTAGGCCAAGCGGTCGACCCGGAGCTGCTGGAAGGCCCGCAACGGCTGCAGATCCAGAAATTGATTCAGCAGCAGATGCTGCCGTAACCGGCCGGCGGGCTGTTAGGCCTGGCTGTCGTCATCCGCCTGGGCGCGAATAAGCTCCCCCTGACGAAAAACCGTGCGCCGAATAATAGCTTCCTGGTCTTCTTCAGCGAGACTACGAAACTCCATTGCGACGTTGAACTGGTCGCCTTTCCGGCGGCAGTCGGTCACCTGTGCCAGGGCGTGAATCGCCCCCGCTTCCCCCGCCAGCTGCATACAAAGCTCCAGCTGCTGACCGACAGCCAACTCCTGCCCGGTGGAAAATGCCAGGCCACCGCCGCTAAGACTCACCTCCCGAATACTCACCGTCTGCTGATCTCCCGCCAACAGCTCGGTGACCTGTCCCAGCTGACTGATTTTCTCTTCCAACAGGGACAAATACTGTTTCAGAGACTGCGGCAGATCAACCAACTCCTTGCGGGCGGCCACAATTTTCAGGTCAAGTTTGTCTATTTGTGACCGCAACTGAAACCGGCTGGGCAATCCCGCTTTGATGGCGCGCACCAACTGTTCGCTCTCCCGCGCATTGAGCACCTGATAGCTGATGCGTACATCGTCTTCTATACGAAAATATTCCCGTCTTTCCTGACTGTTCATGATGATCTCCCTGCCGGTCCTCAACGAACCGGGTAGACACCCGGCTCGGAATGCAGATCAATACTGATTTCCACCCGGCGATTGCGGCGCCGACCGGCGGCCGTCTGATTGTCTTCCAGCGGCTGGGTATCGGCGTGCCCGACGACCGACAAGCGCTGGGGAGTGATCGCGGAAGCGGCGAGCAGTTCATGAGCCACCGACGCAGCGCGCATTGCCGACAGGTCCCAATTGGAGCGAAAGCGGCTGCCTCTCAGGGGAATATCGTCGGTATGTCCCGACACTGAAATATCGCCTTCCAGGCGCTCCAGAATCGCGCCGATGCGATCCAGCACCGGAATAAAGTCGGGGGCGACTTCGGCACCACCGGAGCCAAATGATCCCTGCTCCCGGATACGCATAATCACCCGTCCGTCATTAAAATCGAGTTCGATCAATCCTTCGCGGACTTCTTCCAGCAGCTCCTCAACCAGCGCAGCAAGCACCTCATCATCGGCTTCTGTTCGCATTGCATCGCTATTCGTGTGGTCTTTCGAGGAATCGTTTGGATCGACCGATTCCGGGGTGACCGACGCTTGCAGACGACTCCCTTCGGACTCAGCATCCTCTCGCAGACGGGAATCTGAATCGGTAAATTCAAGGGTATTTCGTGACAGATCGATGGTGTGCTGGCGTATCGATTTGATCAAGGTCGGTTCAGGTTTCCCCGGCGTAAATTCCCTGGCAATAATGCTGGTCCCCTTGGGAGGTTCTTTGGTTTTAATTTCTCTTTGCACCCCAAAAGCAAACTGCATGGACCCGGCGATCTTTTTGTATTTCATCTGATCCAGTTCAGAAAAGGAGAGCAGCAAAACAAAAAAACACATCAGCAGGGTCATCAGATCCGCAAAGGTCATGACCCACGCGGGGATACCCGCCGGGCACTTTACCTCCTCGCAGCTGCAATCTGCGACTTCACTCACGCTGCTGCAGCCTCATCCGCGGAAACCCGCTTCTTGGTCGGCAGAAATGTCTGCAGGGACTCATCCATCACCCGCGGGTTAACCCCTTCCTGGATACCGGCCACGGTTTCGATAATCAGGGTCTTGTTGAGTTTCTCCTGACCGCTGCGCAGTTCAAGTTTTTCAGCGATGGGAATAGCCACCAGATTCGCAATCAACGCGCCATACAGGGTGGTCAGCAAAGCCACCGCCATGGCCGGACCGATGGACTCGGGGTCCTCCATATTGGCGAGCATCTGCACCAGACCGATAAGCGTACCGATCATGCCCATGGCCGGGGCGGCATCGCCAATTGATGTCCAGACCTTCTGGCCGGTTTCATGACGGGTCTGATTATTGGTCATATCCGCGGTGAGCAATTTGCGCACGAACTCGGGGGGGTGCCCGTCGACACAAAGGGTCAGACCTTTCTGGAAAAAGCTGTCCGCCACTTCCTGTTCTTCAAGGCTCAGCAGGCCCTCTTTACGGACCATGCCCGCCATCTCTACGGCTGTGGTGATCAGAGATTGGGGCGACTCGGTGCGATTAATAAATGCGTTGGCGGCCACCTTAAACGCATTAAAAACTTCCCCCATGGGAAAGCGGATAAACACCACAGCAATGGTGCCCCCTGCAACCACGATGAGCGAGGGCGCATTAATAAAGAGGCCAATTTCGCCGCCCATCATTACCGCCATGATTACCACACCAAACCCACCGACCATCCCGATTAGGGTTGCTAGATCCACTGCCATCCTCACTCAAAAATATTGCGGCCGATCACCATGATCAGCGCGTTGCTACTGTCTATATTTCGTCTTCCTCAAGGTTTC
>JAYNPV010000012.1:8677-9309 GCA_038113925.1 Gammaproteobacteria bacterium
AAGGTTTCCTTTAGTCCCGCCATTCAGTAACGCGCCGCGCCGCGCCTCCCTAACCCGGTCAACAATTCAAGATGGTTAAATTTATCGGTAGAATATCCTTCGCCTTTATGGCTCCCGCCATCCGTGGCTGCCCCACCCAATAGCTGGACTCTGCTTTCGGTGTCGATTTCGCCGATCCGCAGAACGCCCAAACCTAACCACTGCTGGATGATTGCCCCTCATGGACACGGCCTTACCTTCCGGGACTGAGCGACCTGACCACAACACCCTGTTAGGCGAGCTTTTCCAGGACGCCGATTACGAGCGGGTGCAGCAGTTAATGGCGGACCTGCACCCGGCGGAAGTCGCCCATTTTGTCGCCTCCCTCAGCCCCCAAGAGCGAATCCGCGCCTGGCAACTGCTGCCCCAATCGCTCCACGGTGATGTGCTCATTGCATTGCCCGATGCGGTTCGCGATACGCTCATTGAGAGCATGGGAGAGGACGAACTACGGGCCTCTACCGCAGGACTTGAAACCGATGACGTGGCCGACCTGGTGGGCGATCTGCCGGAAGAACGTGCCCAGCAACTGCTCGGCACCATGGCCGCGCAGGATCGTCTCCGTCTGGAGAGCATCCTCTCCTACCCTGAGG
>JAYNPV010000012.1:9319-11430 GCA_038113925.1 Gammaproteobacteria bacterium
ATCCGGACCTGCTCACTATCCGTAGCAGCACTACCCTGGAAGTCGTGCTGCGCTATCTGCGCCAACGCGGCTCCCTGCCGGTGGCCAGTGACCAGATTGCGGTGGTTGATCGTGACAATATTTTTCGCGGTGTACTCAACATCAGCGACCTGCTCACCCGTCCGCCGGATACCCTGGTCAGCGAGGTGATGGATGTGGAGGTTATTGAGATTCTCGACACCACCCCGGACCGGGAAGTGGCGAAATTATTTGCCGACCGTGATCTGATATCCGCCCCGGTGGTGGACACTAACCGCCACTTGCTCGGTCGCATCACCATTGATGACGTGGTTGACGTGATTCGTGAAGACGCCGACGAATCCTTCCTCGGCATGGCAGGTATTCAGAAGGACGAGGACACTTTTGCGCCGGTGATGCGTACCGCCCGTCGGCGCAACGTCTGGCTGGGGGTCAATCTGGTCACCGCGTTTGCAGCTTCTTACGTGATCGGACTATTTGATGAAACTCTGGAGACCCTGGTCGCGGTGGCCATTCTGATGCCGATTGTCGCCAGCATGGGCGGGAATGCCGGCAATCAGACCTTGGCAATCATTATTCGCGGTATTGCTCTGGAACAGATCAACCGCCATAACGCCCGCTCCCTGCTGCGCAAAGAGCTGCGCGTGGGCCTGTTGAACGGGCTCCTATGGGCGCTGATCGTTGCTACCTTGTCGACCCTCTGGTTTGGCAACCCGGGGCTTGGCCTGGTGATTGGCGCGGCCATGGTGATCAACCTTTTCCTGGCTGCCGGCACTGGCTTTCTGGTGCCCATGACCCTGCGCCGATTCGGAATCGACCCGGCCATCGCCAGCACCGTGCTGTTGACCGCAATTACCGATGCGATGGGCTTTTTTGTCTTTCTCGGACTCGCGACGCTTTACCTGATTTAGTCCCCGGGTTGATTGGCACCTGGCTTGGAGCAGCAATCAAGACGAGTAAACAAGCCGCTTACGCCGGATTCAAGCACTCCAATCAACCCGCATCAACTCCTACCCGGCCTCTGGTGATTTACTACTGGACAAAAAAAAGCGCCGGCTAAAAAGCCGGCGCAGCCACCACACAGAGGGGTGTTATGGATTATTGATTTGAGGAGAACTCCGGGTAGGCCTCGAGGCCACATTCGACCAGATCGACCCCGGCGTACTCTTCTTCTTCGCTGACACGGATACCCATCAAGGCCTTGAGAATTGCCCAGACAATGCCCGAGACAATGAAGGTCCAGGCGAATATGGTGACCATACCGACTAGTTGTCCCGTTAGCGTCGCGTCACCGTTGGAGAGCAACACTGCCAGCAGACCCCAGATACCGACGACTCCGTGAACAGAAATCGCGCCTACCGGGTCATCAATTTTCAGGCGATCCATGCCAACGATGGAGAACACCACCAACACACCGCCAATCGCGCCGACAACGCTCGCCAGACCGGGGGTGGGTGCCAGCGGTTCAGCGGTAATCGCTACCAGCCCAGCCAGTGCGCCATTCAAGGCCATGGTCAAGTCAGCCTTGCCGAACATCAGCCTTGCGGTTACCAGCGCAGCGACCACGCCCGCTGCGGCGGCGGCATTGGTATTCACAAACACCAGGGCCACGGCGTTGGCTTCTTCGACGTTACTGATTTTCAGTTCTGAGCCGCCATTAAATCCGAACCAGCCGAGCCAGAGAATAAAGGTCCCCAACGTTGCCAGCGGCAGATTGGCACCGGGAATGGCGTTAATTTCGCCATTCTTACCGTACTTGCCTTTACGAGCACCCAACAGGATTACCCCGGCAAGGGCCGCCGACGCACCGCACAGATGCACGACGCCGGATCCGGCAAAATCCTGAAAACCGAAACTGGCATCAAGAAAGCCGCCGCCCCATTTCCAGAATCCCTGCATCGGGTAGATAAAACCGGTCATCACCACTGCAAAGATCAGAAACGACCAGAGCTTCATCCGCTCAGCCACGGCGCCGGATACGATCGACATGGCAGTGGCAACAAACACCACCTGGAAGAAGAAATCGGACATGCCCGAATAGTAGGTGTCGCCTTCGCTGGCGATAACATCGGCCGTGGCGTTATCGGCACCCA
>JAYNPV010000012.1:11440-19700 GCA_038113925.1 Gammaproteobacteria bacterium
CAGCATAAAACTGATACCAGGCCAGTATGCGCTCACCGCTTCACTCGGGTACATGATGTTATAGCCCATGAGCATGTACATAATGCAGGCGATCGCATAAAGGGCGATATTTTTAGTCAATATCTCGGTGGTATTTTTGGCTCTGACCAATCCTGCTTCCAGCATCGCAAAGCCCGCAGCCATCCACATTACCAGCGCGCCGGATACCAGGAAGTAGAAAGTATCGAGCGCGTAGCTCAACTCAATCACGGATTCCATGAAATTCTCCAGTCTAGTGATTTAGCGTTAACGAAGATCAACGCTGTCAAATAATTATCAGACCGCTTCCGAACCGGTTTCGCCGGTACGAATTCGAATAATCTGACTCAGTTCGGTTACGAAAATCTTGCCGTCACCAATCTTGCCGGTATTGGCCGCCGTGCCGATGGCATCAATCACTGCTTCAAGTTGACTGTCATCGACGCCGACTTCAATTTTCACTTTGGGCAGAAAATCCACCACGTATTCGGCACCACGATAGAGCTCGGTGTGGCCCTTCTGTCGACCAAAGCCCTTGACCTCGGTAACCGTCATGCCCTGCACGCCGACATTGGATAGCGCTTCGCGAACATCATCGAGTTTAAAAGGCTTTATTACTGCACTGACCATTTTCATTAGAAAGGTCTCCCTGGTTTACTAAATTGCTTGAGAGCGGGCGGGTCCCTATGTGGCAACCCGCCCGCTTGCTTAAGAAACTAGAGGCTTTTTGATAGGGTGAAGACCACGCGACCATCGGTCAGATTGTCGCCAGCGAAAGTCTCCGCATCGCTATCGGAACCGTGCCAGGTCAGATCCCAACCCAGGGCGGCCTCGCCGATTTCACCGGAGATACCGACGCTGTAGTGATCGTAATCCTGAGCGTTATACCCAATGGCAATGGCATAATCACCCACCGGAATGTCGACACCCAGTGAGTAGTACTCGCTGTCGTCAAGGCCAAAGAAATCGCTGCTGTAGGCCAGTCCGCCACTTACCGCGGCAACACCAAAGTCGTAACCCACCGAGCCATAAAACTCATTGGTATCGTTGTCGCTGAAACTGGTACCAGGATAGTTGTAACGCAGGAAGCCAACATCATAGGACCAGTTGTCCGAGCCACCGCCATAACCAAAATAGGTATCAATTTCTACGTTGGCTCCGGAGAAAAAAGCGCTGTCCACATTAGAGGCCCAGACACCGGCGTAAAAACCACTCTCATGGCTGTAGTCAAACCCACCGGAGATTGCTGGCGTGCTGTCAGTCTGGGAAACACCCCGGAACATATAGTCACTGGAAAGCGCAACGTTAGCGGTGATCTCCGCCTGCGCGGCAGTTGCTAAAAATGCGGCTCCGATCAAGCTGGATATCGCTACCTTGTTCATTTTCAATCTCCCTTGATTGATTTGGTTCGTTTAATAGTTGGTTGTGAAGCCTTCCTGTTTGAATAGCCACTCCTTATCCACCGGGTGGAATAGAGGCTCCAAACAGATCAGCTGTCACGCCTCTTATGCAATCGACGTGCCAGAATATAAAGACCCCAGATAGATGCCCCATTCAGGCGCTGACATCGCGAATAAAAACTTAATAAAAACTTAATAAAAACAACCGCTGCGCCGCTCCTCACCCATCTAAAGAGGGAGGTCATCCGTGGATTTCCCGTGGATCTGTCGAGGTGCCGTATATTCGCAATGCACTAATGCGGTGCGTATTTATTCCGCCGCCCTATTTGAGTGCATTGGTAGCCGTTGCGTCCGGACGACTGACCGTTGACAATAGCCCCTAACAATTCTTCTCTAGAGGCACCCAATGAGAGACCGCATTCAAGATGACCTTGGGCGGGTCGCGGAGCTGGTGAATCAGATCGCCGCCGACGCCCAAAACAACCTGCAGGGAGTCGGCGAAACCATTGGCCACCGCCTGAACCTGGTAACCCGGGAGGAATTCGAGCAGATCAAAACCAGTGTTGACCTGCTCCGACAACGACTGGATCAACTGCAGCAACAGATAGAACGCCTGGAACAGCAGGAATAATCAGGGCTCGAAAGCCCTGATATCCACCGTGTCGCTGGCGAGTGCTCAGAGTCGGGCCCAGGCGGGCATTGAAGCCCCTGCGGTTACCGTCGAAACCCATCTGTCCAACGGCCTGCCATCGCTGTCTATCGTTGGCATGCCGGAGACTGCCGTTCGTGAAAGCAAAGACCGCGTCCGCAGCGCGATCATTAATAGCCGACTGGAATTTCCGGTCAACCGGATTACCGTCAACCTTGCCCCGGCGGACCTGCCCAAAACCGGTGGTCGTTTTGATCTGGCAATTGCCCTGACACTGCTGGCTGCCTCGGGACAGATACCGGGCGGGGAACTGGATAACTATGAATTTATCGGCGAACTGGGACTCAACGGCGAGCTGCGATCAATAAAAGGCGTACTGCCGGCGGCGCTGGCCTGTCGGGATAACGGCCGAACCCTGGTGCTGCCGGCCAGCAACTGCGCAGAAGCAGGACTGGTCAGCAATCTGCGGTTTTTGGGCGCCGACTCAATTCTTCAGGTCTGCGCCCATTTAAATGGTCAGCAAGCACTCGTGCCTCCGGCAATTTCCCCCAGGATTAGTGCCCCCGAGGTCGCAGACCTGGCAGATGTTCGCGGTCAACAGCAAGGCAAGCGTGCGCTGGAGATAGCGGCAACCGGTGGCCATAGCCTGTTAATGATCGGTCCGCCCGGGGCCGGCAAAACCATGCTGGCTTCACGGCTGATCAGCCTGTTACCGCCCCTGGATGAGCAGCAAGCGCTAGAGACAGCAGTGATTCATTCAGTCAGCCACGCAGGCTTTAATGCAGACTATTGGAATCAACGCCCGTTTCATGCGCCCCACCATACGGCATCGGCGGTGGCACTGGTCGGCGGTGGACAGCCACCGGCGCCCGGCGAGATATCGCTGGCCCATAACGGCGTGCTGTTTCTGGATGAGTTGCCCGAGTTCAATCGCTCGGTTCTCGAATCACTGCGGGAACCGCTGGAGTCTGGATCCATCCGCATCTCCCGAGCCAGTCATCAGGCGGAGTTCCCGGCCCGCTTTCAACTGGTTGCGGCGATGAATCCCTGTCCCTGCGGCCACGCCGGCAATCCGGCCGGCCACTGCCGCTGCACCCCGGATCAGATCGGCCGTTATCGCAGCAGGCTTTCCGGTCCCCTGCTGGACCGCATCGATATGCACCTTGAACTCCCCGCCATCAGCTATCAGGAGCTCGCCGGAAAACAGCCCGCGCCGGCCACGGAATCAAGCCGGACCATTGCCACCCGAGTCTCCCAGGGTCAGCAACGTCAACTGCAACGCTGCCGCAAACTCAATGCGCAGATGCAAAACAGCGAGATCGATCAGTTCTGCCGGCCCGACGACCAGGGAAAAGAACTGCTGGCCGCCGCCGTGGATAAACTGGGCCTCTCCGCCCGCGCCTACCACCGCATTCTAAAATTAGCCCGAACCATCGCCGACATCGACGGCCAGCAGGAGATCACCAGCAGTCACCTTGGCGAGGCGATCGGTTTTCGTGTGCTGGACCGACCTGGTTACTAGGGCGTATCGCCCGATTGAAAACCGGTTGTCGGGTGCAGGCTTTAATAACCGAAACAGCCGGTCAGGTAACAGCAAGGGGATCCCGCCGACAGGCCAGGTTTAATTTTTTATTAAGCCCTCAGGATAGCGGTTGACTTGCCGAAACAAATGCTTAGAATGCGAAACCAGCGCATCTTCCCAATGTCGGGGTCAGTCCCCGGAGACAGAAGTTAACGATGCGGGCGATCCATTCAACCACCGATCGCAACCTGCCGATTAAATTTCCAACACTTGTAATCAAAAACCGTTTCACCTCCTGATGTTTTCCCGATAACGGGAGACATACTCATCAATAAATTAGAGAGTAAAGCGAAACTATGAGTTCAGCCATTGGGCACGTCTCTGATGACACTTTCGAAGCAGACGTACTAGCTGCCGCCAAACCTGTCCTGGTCGATTACTGGGCCGAATGGTGCGGTCCCTGCAAAATGATTGCACCGGTGTTGGAAGAAATCTGCGCGGAATATGGCGACAAAATTGATGTCGTCAAACTGAATATCGACGAGAACCCGCAAACTCCGCCCAAGTATGGAATTCGCGGCATTCCGACATTAATGATTTTTAAGGATGGCAAGGTAGAGGCAACCAAGGTCGGCGCGGTTACCAAATCACAATTAGCGGCCTTCATCGACGAGGCCCTGTAACCCGGTACCGCTCGCAAACCATCACGACAACCCCTGGAAAGCCCGATTCACCACTGAAATACCCGCTCCTATGCGGGCTCGCGACCTATCAGGTTCCTGCCAGCGACCCGCAACCAGATTCCAACCTAATCCTCCTATTTCAACCAGGCCGCGTTCGACGGCACTGACTCAGCAGACCAGAACCCAGATGAACATAAATGAACTAAAAGAGAAGCCAATCGCCCAGCTCGTGGAGATTGCCAACGAAAGCAACCTCAATAACGTGGCGCGAATGCCCAAGGAAGAGATTATCTTCGCGCTACTCAAAGCCCACGCCAAAAAGGGCGAAGATATTTATGGGGAAGGGGTTCTGGAGGTTCTGCAGGACGGTTTTGGATTTCTGCGCTCGCCGCGGAGCTCCTTTGTCGCCGGGGTTGACGACATCTACGTCTCGCCCAGCCAGATTCGCCGGTTCGGGCTGCGCACGGGCGACACCATTGCCGGCAAGATTCGGCCTCCCAAAGATAGCGAACGCTATTTCGCCCTGCTCAAGGTGGCAGAGATCAATTTTGAACCACCGGAAAACGCCCGCAATAAAATTCTGTTTCAAAACCTGACCCCCCTGTTTGCCGACGAGCAGCTAACCCTGGAGACCGGCAACGGCACCACTGCCGACATTACCCCAAGATTAATTGACATGATCGCCCCCATCGGCAAGGGCCAGCGCGGATTAATCGTCTCCTCACCCAAATCCGGCAAGACGATGATGCTGCAGAGCATCGCCCATTCCATCGCCAGCAATCATCCCGAGTGTTACCTGATCGTATTGCTCATCGATGAACGTCCCGAGGAGGTCACCGAAATGGACCGCTCGGTACAGGGCGAAGTGATTTCCAGCACCTTTGACGAACCGGCCACCCGCCACGTTCAGGTTGCTGAAATGGTGATCGAAAAAGCCAAAAGACTGGTGGAGCATAAACGTGATGTGGTTATTTTGCTCGATTCCATCACCCGCCTGGCAAGGGCCTACAACACCACGGTGCCATCCTCCGGCAAAGTGCTCACCGGGGGCGTGGATGCCAACGCCCTGGATCGACCGAAGAAATTTTTTGGTGCCGCTCGAAACGTCGAGGAAGGCGGCAGCCTGACCATCATTGCCACTTCACTCATCGAGACCGGATCGCGCATGGACGATGTGATTTATGAGGAGTTCAAGGGCACCGGCAATATGGAAATCCACCTGGAACGGAAAATGGCGGAAAAACGTATCTACCCGGCGGTGAATATCAACCGTTCGGGCACGCGCCGCGAAGAGCTGATGATCCCCACGGAAGAACTGCAAAAAATCTGGGTGCTACGCAAACTGCTGCACCCTATGGATGAACTGGCGGCGGCAGACTTTCTGCTCGACCGAATCAAGGCATCCAAATCCAACGCGGAATTCTTCGCCTCAATGAAGAGTACCTAGAACATCCGCACAGCCAATACTCTAGCCTGACAGCTAGCCCCCTACGAATAGATTGGAGACATAGATGAAAGCACCCGTTCGTGTAGCAGTCACCGGATGTGCCGGCCAGATCAGCTACTCACTTCTTTTTCGTATCGCCGCCGGTGACATGCTCGGCAAGGACCAGCCGGTAATCCTGCAACTGCTGGAAATCACCCCGGCGCTGAAAGCCCTGGAAGGGGTGATTATGGAGCTGAACGACTGCGCTTTTCCGCTGTTGCGGGAGGTAATTGCCACCGACGACGCCAACGTTGCCTTCAAGGATGCCGAGTACGCGCTGCTGGTGGGCGCACGACCACGCGGCCCGGGCATGGAACGCAAAGACCTGCTCGCTGCCAACGGCCAGATTTTCGGCCCCCAGGGCCAGGCCATCAACGCTCACGCCAATCGCAACATCCGTGTGCTGGTCGTCGGCAACCCGGCCAACACTAATGCCCTCATCGCCCAGTCCCACGCGCCCGATATTGACCCGCGCCAGTTCACCGCCATGACCCGGCTCGATCACAATCGCGCCATCAGTCAGATCAGTGCCCGCACCGGGACTCCGGTGACCGAAATCACCCAGATGACCATCTGGGGCAATCATTCATCAACCCAATACCCCGATGTCTATCAATTAAAGGCGGGTGGCACAGCGCCGACCCTTGACCAGGGTTGGATTGAAGATGAGTTCATTCCCACCGTGCAGAAACGGGGCGCTGCGATTATCGACGCCCGCGGCGCATCCAGTGCTGCATCGGCCGCCTCGGCCGCCATCGACCACATGCGCGACTGGACCTATGGCACCGCCGAGGGCGACTGGGTCAGCATGGCGATTCCAAGCGATGGCAGCTATGGGATCCCCGAAGGCATAATTTACTCCTTCCCGGTCACCATCAAAGACGGCCGATACTCGATCGTTCAGGGCCTGGAAATCAGTGACTTCAGCCGTGACCGTATGGACGCCACCGCCAACGAACTCCTCGAAGAGCGCGCGGCGGTCGCAGAACTACTCGGATAAGGCCGCCCGACCGATGCTGCCGGTACCGCCTAACTTGTCGCGTCGGCAGCAATCACGTATGATGCGCCGCCCGCGCAACAGCCCCGTCGCGCTCACTAGATTAAAATTTTCACTGGAAATCCTCAGCCATGAAACCTGATATCCATCCCGAATACCGGGAAATAACTGCCATCTGTAGCTGCGGCAACACGTTTAAAACCTCTTCCACCCTGGGTAGGGACGAACTAAAACTCGACGTCTGCGCCGAGTGTCATCCTTTCTACACTGGCAAACAGAAGATTTCTGATACTGCGGGCCGAGTGGAGCGTTTTCGCCGCCGTTACCAGCAGTGACCCGTTCGGCGAATCGCCGGTGGTCAAGTTTATAAAAAAGGCGCTTCTCTGGAGCGCCTTTTTTGTGGGCGCGGCGGTTCCAGTGCTGGCGACGGCGGGCCGGCCAAGTTGCCCTGACCTGCCGATCTCCGGGCAGGGCCGGATCAAGCAGATTTATGATGGCGACACCGTCCAGTTAAAAGACGGCCGAAAAGTTCGACTGTTGGGAATCAACACCCCGGAAATCGACCACCAACAGGGCCGTTCCGAAGCTTATTCGGTGGCGGCCAGGCAGCGCCTGCAAACCCTGCTACCCCAAGGCGCCCGGGTCAATCTGCAGATCGATAGCCTGCACCACGACCGCTACGGGCGACTGCTGGCGCACCTGCAAACTGAAACGAATCGCAATCCCGCGCTGACCTTGCTCAGGGAGGGGCTGGCAACTACCTTAATTCTGCCCCCCAACACCCCGGCACCCGCCTGATTCACCAATGCCGAACAGCAGGCCAGAGAGAACAAACTGGGGATCTGGAGTCAGCTCAAATACCAGCCACGGAGGGTGACCGATATAGCGGATATTGGCTATCAGGTGATCGCCGCCCGGGTAGGTCAGGTCAACGCCAGCAAACACTACCATTACCTGGATACCGCTGACGGGCTGACTCTGCGCATCAATAAACAGCAGTGGCTCCAGTACTTTAGTAAGCCCTTCCCACCCCACTGGCCAGGGGCAAGTTCCCCGGATCAGCTGGCGGGTCAAACGCTCACTATTCGGGGCTGGGTCACCCGCTATCGCCCGAACCGTAACAGGGGCTGGCAGCTGCGCCTCTACCATCCTGCCGGGGTAGAATGGCAGCCATGACAAGCTCGATCCGTTATTCCCTGATACTGACGTTGCTGGCCGCACTGCTTGCCGGTTGTGCGGTCAATCCAGTGAGCGGCCGCAATGAAGTGGTGCTGATATCAGAATCACAGGAAATTGCGATTGGTCGACAGAGTCACCCCAAAATTATTGCCCGTTTCGGTCTCTATGATGACCCCGAATTACAGGAGTACGTTTCCGGAATTGGGGAGCAGCTAGCCGCGCAAAGCCATCGCCGGGGGTTGATCTATCGGTTTGCGGTACTCGATTCCACCGACGTGAACGCCTTTGCCCTGCCGGGGGGGTATATCTATATTACTCGCGGACTA
>JAYNPV010000012.1:19710-23210 GCA_038113925.1 Gammaproteobacteria bacterium
CGGACTACTGGCCTACCTCAATAGCGAGGCGGAGCTGGCGGCGGTACTTGGCCATGAGATTGCGCATGTCACCGCCCGCCACGGCGTACGCCAGCAGACCGCCTCCACTGCCGCAGGCCTGGGTTACACCATCGCCTCGATACTGGTACCCGAACTTGGCCACAGCCAGGCACAAAATGCCTACGGGTTGCTCAGTAATGCCCTGCTCAGCGGTTACGGTCGTGAACACGAACTTGAGGCTGACCGCCTCGGGGCGGAATACCTGGCAAGAACCGGACGCGATCCGCAAGCCATGTTAGGGGTAATCGGCGTGCTCAAAAACCAGGACCAGTTTGCCCGGCAGCAGGCGGCGGCCGAGGGCCGTGACCATCAGGGCTACCACGGACTCTTTGCCACCCACCCCCGCAACGACACCCGCCTACAGCAGGTGATAGGCGCGGCTTCCGGGATAGCGGTGACCCATTCGGTTGGAGACCGGCGCAGGGAATATCTCCAGGCCATTGATGGCATGGTCTACGGCGACAGTGTTGAACAGGGGATTCGCCGTGGTTCGAATTTTTATCATCCCGAGCTGGGCATTGCGCTGCGGTTCCCGGATAAATGGGCAATAAAAAACCTGCCCGATAGGCTCATCGCTATCGCCCCTGGCGGCGCGGCCTCTATCCAAATGCAGGTGGATGATATTAACCGGCGAATTCCCCCGCGGGAATTTATGAAGCAACGGTTGGGTATTAAAGACCTGCAACAGGGCCGCCCACTGGCCGGCGACGACCAGCAGGGGTACACCGGGCTCACCCGGCTGAATACCGCCGAGGGACCACGGCTTGGGCGAGTCAGCGTGGTCTACCTGAACCAGCAGGCCTATATATTCGTCGGCGTCGCTGTGGATGAACGCGTTGCTCCGCAGACCGATCCGCTGCTGCTGGCCACCGCCCGCAGCCTGCACCCGCTAACCAACAAAGAACGCCAACTGGCCAAACCACTGCGTATCAGGATCACTCGCGCTGCGGCGGGTCACAACTACGCTCGACTGGCCAGCAGCAGTCTGATCGACAGCTACGCTGAACAGCATTTACGCCTGCTCAATAATCACTATCCAACGGGGGTGCCTACCCCGAACAGCCTGATTAAAATTGTTGAGTAAATCATCCACACCCACCCATCCCAGATAAATGCCTCCGCAGATATGGACCTTTCTCACCTGTTAGACAACCTCAATACCCCGCAACGCGAGGCGGTCACCAGCAAAGCCCCGGCGATTATGGTGATTGCCGGGGCCGGCAGCGGCAAAACCCGTGTGCTCACCCATCGCATAAGCTGGCTGATCGAGGTTGAACGTCTGTCTCCCTATTCCATTCTCGCGGTCACCTTCACTAACAAGGCCGCTGCAGAGATGCGCGGTCGCATCGAAACCCAGCTGGACATGAGCAGTCGCGGGCTCTGGATTGGCACCTTCCACGGCATTGCCCATCGCCTGCTGCGGCTGCACTGGAAAGAGGCAGGCCTGCCCCAGCAGTTTCAGATTCTCGACAGCGACGATCAGAAACGCCTGATTAAGCGCCTGGTAAAAGCCCGCGATCTGGACCCGGCCAACTACCCCCCTGGCCAGATACAGTGGTGGATCAATAGCCGCAAGGACGAAGGCCTGCGCGCGGCCAACATAGACGCAGAAGATGACCACCACCTGAACATCATGCTGCAGCTGTACCGCGATTACGAGGCCGCCTGCGAGCGTGGCGGCATGGTCGATTTTGCCGAACTGTTGCTGCGCAGTAACGAGCTCTGGCTTCACCAGCCAGAGCTGCTCAAACATTATCAGCAGCGTTTTGCCCACATTCTGGTCGACGAGTTTCAGGACACCAATGCCCTGCAGTACGCCTGGATACGAAATCTCACCGGCGCAGAGACACAGGTGTTCATTGTCGGCGATGATGACCAGGCCATCTACGGCTGGCGCGGTGCCCGGGTCGAAAATATCAACCGCTATGAACGCGAACTGGCACCGGTTGAGGTAATCAAACTGGAGCAGAATTATCGCTCTACGCAAACCATTTTAAGCGCCGCTAACGGCCTGATCACCCACAACCAGGGTCGCCACGGCAAAACCCTCTGGAGCGACGGCGAGCCGGGGGAACCCATCCCCCTGTACGCCGCCTTTAACGAACAGGAAGAAGCGCGTTACGTGGTCGATCAGATTGAGACCGCTATCGCCGCAGGAGAAGATCGCGATCAGGCGGCTATCCTTTATCGTTCAAACGCCCAGTCCCGCGCCTTTGAGGAGCTACTGGTGCAGCGCGCCATCCCCTACCGGGTTTACGGCGGGTTGCGCTTTTATGACCGCGCCGAAGTTCGCGACGCACTGGCCTACCTGCGCCTGGTGGCCAACCGTGATGACGACGCCGCCTTTGAACGTTCAGTCAATCAGCCACCTCGCGGCATCGGCAACCGCACCCTTGAATTACTCCGCGAACAGGCACGCAAGCGCAACCAGAGCCTCTGGAACACCGCCCAGGATAGCGCCAACTGGGGGTTAAGCAGCCGCGCCGCCGGGGCGCTGAGTCGCTTTATTGGACTCATTGAACAGATTGCCCGCGCCTGCACGAACCAGCCGCTGGCCGACCCGATTGAAACCGCGGTTAACCAGAGTGGCTTGCTGGAACATTTCGCCAAACAGCCCAGCGAAAAGGAACAGGCCCGTATCGAGAACCTGGAGGAGCTGGTTAACGCCGGGAGTCTCTATCGTCAGGATGAAGAAGAGAGTGAACTCGACCCCCTCTCCACCTTTCTGAGCCACGCGGCACTGGAGGCGGGTGAAAGCCAGGGGGATGCCTGGGAAAAATGTGTACAGCTAATGACCCTGCACTCCGCCAAAGGGCTGGAGTTTGACCGGGTTTTTCTGACCGGTATGGAAGAGGGGCTCTTCCCCCATAACCGTTCAATCGAAGAACCCGGCAGACTCGAAGAAGAGCGCCGTCTCTGCTACGTCGGCATGACCCGCGCCCGGCAGAGCCTCTGCCTGACCCATGCCGAATCTAGACGCATGCACGGCGACACCCTGATCACCACACCGTCTCGATTTATCCGTGAAATTCCTGCCGAATACCTGCATGAAGTAAAAATGCAGGGGCAGATTGAAGAGCCACTCTACCGCCCTGGCAACGCCAGCCCGACCGCCAACGGATTAAAACTGGGGCAGTTAGTGGCCCACGGCAAATTTGGCGAAGGGGTTATTACCGGCATCGAGGGCGACGGCAGTAGACAGCGGGTGCAGGTGCAATTTAGCGGAGTGGGCAGCAAGTGGCTGATGACCGATTACGGCAACTTGCAACCTGCCTGAGCCGATAAACAGGATGCCGGTCAGTAAACAATCACCCCGCGGGCATTGACTCCACTCTCCAGATCAGCGAACGCCTGGGGCGCTTCATCGATGGTGTAGGTACGGGTAATCATCTGATCCAGGTCGAGTTTACCCCCCTGGTAAAGCCCTAGCAGCATGGGGA
>JAYNPV010000013.1:0-1784 GCA_038113925.1 Gammaproteobacteria bacterium
GGATAGCTCATGTTTTTTTACTCCTTTTATCCATCACTCGTCACCACAAAAAAACCCGACCGGTTTGTCGGTGATTCACCAACAACCCGATCGGGTTCTCATGTCACTGCCCGGCGATAAAACTTAGCTGATCGCCGCCACAAACTCATCGGCTGAGCAGATATCCGCCAGGTAGTTCAGCGAAGTATCAATGCAGGACTGGTGAGAGGCTTCATCCCCCGCACAGACACAATCCTCGATCACGATACAGCTGATACCCATGTCCACCGCCGACCAGGTGGTACCTTCCACCACGAAGGGTGTGGCCACGCCTATCATGGCGATATCAGTAATGCCGTGCTCTTTAAGCACCTCTTCCAGGTTGGAGCCACAAAAGGCACTGATCATGGCTTTTTTCACTACCAGATCACCTTCCTTGGGGGCTACGGCTTCGTGAATTTCAGCACCCCAGGTACCCGGTTGCAGGGTCGGCCCACCGCTGCCGAGCATCTGAAAAAATGCGCCTCGTGACGGCATGGTCGGAGAGTTCTCATCAAACTCGACAACAATATGAATCACCAGCATTCCGGCTTCACGCGCCTTATCGAGTAACGCAGCCGAACGCGGCAGAATGCCGGTCTTTTCAACCATGTTGGCAAAACCTGCAGCCTGTGCCAATCCCGCATCGGGGTGGATAATGTCGTTCTGGAAATCCATGGACAGCAGTGCTGTCTTGCTCTTATCAATGGTAATCGCCATGCTTGTTTCTCCGTTTGGTGGTTAAGCGTTAAGTTCGACTGCGACGGCCGATTATTTCAAAGCGGGCATCACTTGGGTAGCAAATAATTCCTGAGTCTGCAGCATCTGGTCAAAAGTTAAACCACCCCCTTCGCCGCGGGGCAGTACCTGGATAGCAAATTCATCCAGCTCTTCCATGCTGAGGAAATCCTCGGAGCGGCGACGAATCTGATCGGGCGTGCCCACCCAGACCAGGCCCCCCTCGACGATCTGTTCGTAGGTAAGGGTCAACATGTCGTTCATCGCATTGCTTGCGTAAAAGCCATATCCCGATGCGATCAGGCGATCCCTGTGGCCTTCCTGATCCAGATAGTTAATCGGTTTGGCAATGTTATGGTAGAAATATTCACAGGCCGTTTTGGCGATTTCGTGCGCTTTGTTCTCATCTTCGTGGATAAGCACCGGCTGAATGTAGCTCACCACCGGAGTGTTGCCATGTTCGGCGCAACCAGCGCGATACTGAGCCATCGCATCTTTAAAAAGCGGGTAGGGAGCGGGGCCACCCACCGAGATATTCCAGCCATTTTTGGCCGCTACATCGAACGATTTACCACTGGTGCCGGTGAGGTAAACCGGAATATCTTTCTGCACCAGCTTCGGCCAGATATTCACGTTCTCCACATTGTATTCAAAGCCACTGTGGGAGAAATTCTCTTCCGTCAGCCCTTTCATCACCAGCTCCATCGCCTCTATATACCTGGGCTGGCTAAGCTCATAAGGCAGACCGGCAGCGGGATATAACCAGGAGTGACCACGGCCGAAACCCAGATCCAGCCGCCCGCCGGTGAGCACCTCCGCGGTGGCAATCTCCCCGGCAAGAATCAGTGGATTATGCAGCGGCAAGGTATGACACAGGGTACGAAAACGGATGTTATCCGTGCGCTGCGCCGCAGCTGAAAACACCGCCAGCGGATTAGATGACATGCCAAAGGTTTCGTAAAAATGGTGTTCAATAGTCATGTAGACGTCATAACCGAGTTGATCAGACTGCTCGATCAGCTTAACCA
>JAYNPV010000013.1:1794-4343 GCA_038113925.1 Gammaproteobacteria bacterium
GCTTAACCACGTCCCATACCGCTTCCTGGCTGGTCATGCCCGCCATGCAATTCATCTCGGTATAAACACCAAATTTAAGACCAGAACTCATCGATTTACTCCCTGCGTTATTAATGGTGAAGGCTTCACGGTTAGATCGGGGCAAGCCGGTAAGCCCTGTCATTCCCCTGCCATTGCCGTCTGGACAAACCGACTATCTTAACCTGTCGCTTGCCCAAAACTAAGGGCTAAACCAGGGAAAAACCTAACCTTACTAATCCGGCACAACAAACCACACCAAGCCCACTGAAAATTATAAGATTCCACCCTGACCCGATTTTTCTCACCTACCCGCCGTAACCGGCTTTACTTCGCCTGATGCAGACCAGACCGAGGAGTCCCAGTGATGAAACTAATGTATGCCCCGCCCTCCCCCTTTGCCCGCAAAGCCCGAGTCACCGTTATTGAAAAAGGCCTTGAGGAGAGGGTTGAATTCGTACTGGTTAACCCGATGAACGACGACCCGGCCCTGCTGGCCGCCAATCCGGTCTCCAAAATCCCGGCGCTGGCGCTGGACGACGGCTCCAGCCTGATCGACAGCGCCCTGATCTGTAGTTATCTCGATACCCAGTCGCAGACCAACCCCCTATACGGAAGCGGCGACGAAACCTGGGAAATTCAGCGCATCAACTACCTGGCCAACGCTATCCTTGATGCCGCGGTCGCCGCACGGATGGAGTGGTTTAGACCCGAAGAGATTCGCTGGCAGCCCTGGGTGGACCGCCAGCACGCCGCCATCAGCCGTGGACTCGCGGCGCTGGAAGCAGAGGCAGCTAAAATAAGCCCCCATATCACCATCGCTCAGATCACCACTGCGGTGATGCTCGAATACCTTGATTTCCGGCTGCCGGAAACCGCCTGGCGCGACCACTGCCCGACCCTGGCCGCCTGGTTGCCTGGCTTTTCCGCCCGTGAGTCGATGCAGCTGACCCAGCCCCCCACCAGTTAAGGATCATCACTTGCCCATGGCTACCAGCGCCCCAAAACGCACCGCCCAGACCAGACTGCTGCTTGATCTTTACGCCACCATGTTGCGTATTCGCCGGGTGGAGGAGCGGCTATCGCAACTGTTCGCCGACGGGGTGATCCCCGGATTCATTCATTTAAGTATTGGCCAGGAATCGGTCCCCGCGGCCATCACCCACCATCTGCGCCGCAGCGACACGGTAGCCATTACCCATCGGGGACACGGTCAGGCCCTGGCCAAGGGGATCGACCTGAAAGCCTTTCTCGCCGAGATGATGGGCCGCGCCAGTGGTATCTGCCAGGGTCGTGGAGGATCCATGCATATTGCTGATGCCTCCGTCGGCATGCTCGGGGCCAACGGCATTGTTGCTGGGGGCATTCCCATTGCGGTGGGCAGCGCGCTGGCCCATCAGCTGGACGACCAGGGCAACATCGCTGTGCCCTATTTTGGCGACGGCGCTATCGCTGAGGGGGTATTTCACGAGTCTCTAAACATCGCCTCACTATGGAACCTGCCGTGCCTGTTTGTCTGTGAGAACAATGGCTGGGGAGAGTTTTCCCGAACCGACGATCAGTTTGCTGGCAGCCTGGAAAAACTCGCCGCCACCTACAACATGGATTACCAGTTCATCGACGCGCTGGATGTGGTCAAACTCTCCACCCTGGCTGGAAAGATGGTTGCCGCGGTGCGCAAGACCCACCGCCCGGCGCTGCTGGAATGCAAAGTTACCCGCCACCATGGCCATTACGAAGGTGACCCGCAGAAATACCGGCCCGAAGAAGAGTTAAGCACGCTTGCCGCCGCTGACCCGGTCACCCACGCTTACAAAAAGCTGCGCCGGGCAAAAGTACCGGCTGCAGAGCTGGCCGAACTTGATACCCGGATAGCTGCCGAAATTAACCGCGCGGTTGACTACGCCCTGGCCGCTGATCACCCCGAGTTCGACCAGGCTGTGGCAGGAGTCTACGCATGAACCGGTCCCCACCCGCCACCGCCAACGAACCGGTCCGCTTTGGTCAGGCGCTGAACCGCGCCCTCGGCGACGCCATGCGCGCCGACGAGCAAGTGTTTTTAATGGGCGAAGATATCGGCCTGGCCGGCGGTCCCTTCGGGGTCACCCGCAAGCTACTGGATGAATTTGGCGAACGCCGGGTCCGCGACTACCCGATTGCCGAAGCTTCCATGGTCAACCTGGCTCTGGGGGCGGCCCTGGGCGGTTACAAACCGGTCGTCGAAATCATGTTCATGGATTTCTGTACCCTGACCATGGATGCACTGGTGAATCAGGCCGCCAAAGCCCATTTCATGTTCGGTGGGCAGGGACCGGTTCCCCTGGTACTGCGCACCCCCCACGGCGGTGGCCTCAATGCCGGGCCGCAACACTCCCAGTGCCTTGAAGCCTGGTTTGCCCATATTCCGGGCTTGATTGTGGTCTGTCCCAGCAATGCCGCCGATGCCTACGGGTTATTAAGAAGCGCCATCGATAACCCCAATCCGGTGGTGTTTGTCGAAAACAAGCGGCTCTACTCGGTGAAAAGCGCGT
>JAYNPV010000013.1:4353-10384 GCA_038113925.1 Gammaproteobacteria bacterium
CGAGATTGGCAAGGCCCGCACCGCCCGCAGCGGCGACGACCTGACCCTGGTCACCTACGGCAACACCGTTCACCTGGCTGAACAGGTGGCTCAACAACGTGGCGAACAGGGCATCAGTATCGAAATTATTGACCTGCGCAGCCTGCAACCCTGGGACGAAACCGCCGTACTCAACAGCTTGAGCAAAACCCACCGACTGATCGTGCTGCATGAAGCCACCGAAGCCTTCGGCATTGGTGCCGAAATCGTCGCGCGGATGGCTGATGTCGGCTTTGACGAACTCGACGCCCCCATCATCCGCGTCGGTGCCCCCTTCATGCCCATCCCCTACTCAGTTGCGCTGGAACAGCAGTTTGGCCCCAATGCAGAACAGTTGAATGCGGCTATAGACAGACTGCTCGCCTAAAAGCCTTGCAACACCCGCAACGAACCCGTTCACCCATTTTATAGAGCCCGGAGAGCGCAACAACCCATGAGCGATTACCAGAACATCACCCTGACCATCGACGATCACCAGGCGTGGATCACCATCAATCGGCCCGAAGTGATGAACGCCCTCAATGTCGCCACCCTCGAAGAGCTGGAGCAGGCATTTATCGCCGCTGAGGAAAACGACCATGTGCGGGTGATTATCTTTACCGGCGCCGGCGACCGCGCTTTTATCGCCGGCGGCGACATTGCCGATCTCGACTCCCGCGACGGCATGGCTCATTACCAGGAATTCGGCGAGCTGATCCACCGGGTATTTCGGCGCATTGAAATGTCCGACAAACCGACCATCGCCGCGGTCAACGGTTGGGCACTGGGTGGCGGCACCGAGATTCTGCTGGCCATCGATATCCGCATCGTCTCGGAAAAAGCCAAACTCGGCCTGCCGGAAATCACCCTGGGTATCTTCCCCGGCGCCGGGGGTACTCAGCGCATGATTCGTCAGATCCCCCAGTGCCGCGCCCGGGAACTGATGTTCACCGGCGACACCATAAGCGCCGCCGAAGCGCTGGAATACGGCCTGATCAATCGGGTGGTGCCGCCGGAAGCGCTTGTGGATGAGGTCAAAGAGACCGCTGCAAAGATCACCAGCAAATCGCCGCTCACCCTTAAAATGCTCAAGCGGTCGATGAATCATGGCGTCGATATGCCGATGCAGGCGGCGCTACAGTACGAACAATCGATCATCAGCCTGGTGCTCGACTCCAAAGATGCTCACGAAGGTTGCCAGGCCTTCCTGGAAAAACGCCCCGCCGTATTCAAAGGGATCTAAATCATGGTGCGCTTCGGCTCTCTTCCCCGGGTAGCTCAGTCGATAAGCAACAGTGAGGCGCACTATTAATGATGAGTTCAACCGCGCACGGATTAGATAATTGACCGAAGCCAACCCAAATAATCTGCTCAGGCTACCGCAATTCGGCCTGACCATGACCGAAGCGCTGATCGTCGAATGGGCGGTGTCGGTCGGTCAAACCGTTGCCAGGGGCGACCTGCTTTACGTCGCCGAAACCGACAAAATCGCCAATGAAGTGGTTGCCGAGCGGGCAGGCACCCTGGAGGCCATTCTGGTTGCCCAGGGGGAAACGGTTCCCGTGGGTACGCCCCTGGCGAGCTGGCAGGGCGGTGATAGCTTGGCCGTGACAACCCTCACCGACCCGGTCGTTTCCGCTGACACCCCCCCACTAACCTCAATGCAACCATCCGGTGTCGGCCCTGCTGGAGCAGTGACCGAACCACCAACCGAACCACCAACCGAACCAGCTCCGAGCCACTCAGCGAGCAGCGATGGCCGTATCATCGCCACCCCCCACGCCCGCAAACTGGCTCGGCAACAGGATGTTGACCTGAAAACCATTATTGGTAGCGGTCCCGGGGGTCGAATCAAAGCCCGGGACATTGGCACAGAAGCAATCGTTAATGATGCCGATTCAACGCCCCCGTCTGGTGGCACCATGCGTGCCGCTATTGCCCGGCGCATGACCGAATCGAAACAGCAAATCCCCCACTTTTACCTGACCGCAAACGCCGAAATCAGCGAACTGCTCTGGTTGCATCAGGGCATGAAGAAAACCCCCGGCCTCGAACAGCTCACCCTGACCCACTGGATCGCCACCGCCGTGGGCATGGCCCTGGCCGGCGACCGATTATTCCGCACGGTCTTTCAGCAAAACCAATGGCTGGAACTACCCGATGCCGACGTCGGTATCGCCGTTGCCGTCGATGCGGGGCTCTATGCACCGGTGGCTCGAAAACTAGACCGCGGGCTGCTGGGCGATAACGCCACCCAGATTAACCGGCTGATTGACCAATGCCGGACGGGGAGCCCGCCCGCGGGCAGCTTGCAGGGCGGGGCGACCACGGTTTCCAACTTAGGCAACTACCCGATCGAGCAGATGTTCCCGATTATCAATCCCGGTCAATCGAGCATCCTCGGCGTTGGCCGTACTCAGGAGCTTTTCCGACCCGATGACAATGGCGAGCCCGGCCTCTGCCGGGAACTGCCACTGGTGCTGGCCTGTGATCACCGGGTATTTAACGGCACCGATGGCGCACGATTTTTAGAAGCCATTTTGAACTACCTGCAACAGCCGATGCTGATTGTGGCCAAACCACGCCACTGATCCCTGGCATCGCAGAATGTGCCAGGTTAATTACAACGACTACACGAGGCAGACCCCGAATGGATTTTTCCTTTAACGACGAACAGCGCATGATTCAGCAGACCGCCACCAAAATCGGCGAACAGTACGGTCTCGATTACTGGCGCGAACACGACAAGGCCAAAAAATTCCCCCAGGAATTCTGGAACGAGGTCTGCAACGCCGGCATTGCCGGCATGACCCTGCCCAGCGAATACGGCGGCAGCGGCCTGGGCACTCTGGAGATGTGCATCGCTATTGAGGCCCTCTCCCGGGGCGGTGGCGGCGCGACCGTCGGTCAGTTTTTTATGCTCAACCCCATCTTTGGTGGTGTCGCCATCAGCAAATACGGTAGCGACGCGATGAAGAAGAGCCTGCTGCCGAAACTCTGCGAAGGCACGGTGAATTTCTGCATGGCCCTTACCGAGCCCGATGCCGGCACCAATACCCTGTCGATCACCACCTTCGCCAGAAAGGTCGACGATGGCTGGGTACTCAACGGCAAAAAACACTGGATTACCGGAACCGCCACGGCGCAGAAGATGCTGGTCATCGCCCGCACCATCAAACCGGAAGAGGCCCAGCGCCGCACCGACGGCATCACCATGTTCATGATCGACGTTGACCGCGAAGGCCTCAGCCACGGCCGCATCGACAAGCTCGGCACCAATACACTCGATTCCAGCACCATCTTTTTTGACGACGTGAAAATCCGTCAGGACGAGCTGATCGGCACCGAAGACCAGGGCTTTTTTGAACTGCTGGACGTGCTCAATACCGAGCGCCTGGCGACCACCGCGTCACTCATTGGTACCGCCGAGCTGGCCATCAGCCTGGCGGTTGAGTTTGCCAACGAGCGGAAAGTGTTCGGCGACACGCCGATCAGCGCCTACCAGGGCATTCAGTTTCCCCTGGCCCAGGCCCACGCCGAGAACAGCAGCGCCCGCTTAATGAATTTCAATGCCGCTACCCTCTGCGATCAGGGCGAGAAATATGGCACCGAGTCCAACCTGGCCAAGCTACTCGCCTCGCAGGCCTGCGACAAGGCGACCATGCAGTCGATGCAGACCATGGGCTCCATGGGTTACGCCAGCGAATACCATGTCGAGCGGCTCTGGCGCGACCAGCGGCTGTTCCGGTTTGCGCCGGTTTCTGAAGAGATGATCCTTAACTATATCGCCCAGCATGAACTGGGCATGGTGCGCTCTTACTAGCGCGCTTGCGGGGAGAGAAGCAATGGTCACCATCAGCACTTCCGTGCTCTGGCAGGCACGCACCCATCCGCAGCGTCTGGCGATTGTCTATAAACAGCAGCGCATCACCTACGCCGACCTGGCCGACCGGGTTCTGAAACTGGCCGATTTCATGAACGGAAAGGACGTGGCAGAGGGCGATATAGTCGCAGTGCTGATGCTAAACAGCTGCGCGTTTCTGGAGATCGCCCTGGCGGTGAGCCATCTTGGCGCGGTGTTTTTGCCGATCAATTACCGACTGGCACCCGAAGAGGTCTCCTACATTCTCAATCACGCCGGGGCCAAATACCTGTTCGTCGATGAAGAGCTCAAAGAGAAGGCCGATCCGTCCATAACCCGATTCGAACTCGACGAGCAGACTCAGCAGGATAGCCGCCACCTGGGAGGCAGGCTCAACCCGGCCCTGGCAGCTCCCGCCTATAAGCAGCCGGATGACCTCTACCGGCTGATGTACACCTCCGGCACCACCGGTCACCCCAAGGGGGTGATCCACCAGTATAAAAACTTCTACTGGAAAACCATCGACCACACCATGGCCCTGGGGCTGGATTTCAACAGCAGAGCTCTGGTGGTCGGCCCCATGTACCACATTGGTGGCCTCGATCTGCCGGGCTTCTCGGTGTTGCTGCACGGCGGCATGCTCTGCGTGCTGCGTGAATACGACCCCACCGACGTCTTTACCGCCATCGAACAGGAACAACTCAACTGCGCCTGGATGGCCCCGGTCATGCTAAACGGGCTGATGAACCTGCCAGACTGGCAACAGTTTGATCGCAGCTCGCTACGCTGGTCAGTGGGCGGCGGCGAACGTACTCCCGAGCCGCGTATCCGTGCCTTTACCGATCTCTTCCCCAACGCCCGTTACGTGGATGGTTACGGCCTCACCGAGAGCTTTGGTGGCGATACCATCATGGAAGCCGGGTACGAAATCAAAAAAATCGGCTCCACCGGCCGCGCCATTGCCCACGTTGAATTGACCATTCGTGATGACCAGGGGGAGGAGGTACCCGCCAACACCGAGGGGGAGATCTGCCTGCGCGGCCCAAAAATCACCTCCGGATACTGGAAAGATCCGGAAAAAACTGCCGCCGCCTTCTACGACGACTGGTTTCGCAGTGGCGATGTCGGTTACCTCGACGAAGAGGGGTTTCTCTATCTCACCGATCGCCTGAAAGACATGATTATCAGCGGCGGTGAAAACATCGCCTCTTCGGAAGTCGAGCGGGTGATCTACCAGCTCGACAGTGTGAGCGAAGCGGCGGTAATCGGCATCGCCGATGAACAGTGGGGCGAGCGGCCCGAGGCCTTTATCGCCCTGCACCCGGGCAGGCAGCTAACCCTGGAACAGTTGCAGGCCCACTGCCGCGAACATCTCGCGGGATTCAAAATTCCCAAAGCACTACACCTGCTGGATGCCCTGCCCCGCAATGCTTCCGGCAAGGTGTTGAAGCGGAAACTGCGCGGGGAATAGCCGGATTCGCCCGACAATCTTTTCGCCGCGCTGATCAAACCGGGCGGCAAGCCGGTTCCTGAATCTCGTCTAAGGCATTGCGCCCGCTCGGTGGCATTGAGCCATTGCTGATAAACCGATGACGCGCCGCCCCCCAGCCAGTGCCAGGCTGACTGCCCGATCAGACCCGGGTAAAACCGTCTGGTTGTCATCAGCTTGTCACACAATCCCCTTACCCTTGGAGAGTTCTTATCCACTCGTTCGAGGAAAAAAGATGGACAGAATCCCGTTGACCAGCTTGCTGTTAGTCGGGCTCATGGCCCCGGCGGCCCTCACTGCAAGCCCCGCGTTCAAGGTGACTAACAATAACGATAGCGGCGATGGTTCCCTACGGGCGGCGCTGGCCAGCCAGGCCACCCATATTGTTATTCCTGAATCGGTGGGCAACATCAGCGTAACCGAGTCGCTGGTTTACAACGGCACCCAGGCGCTAACGATAACTGGCTCCGGGCAGACCATCGATGGCAGTAGTTTGCTGGATAATTCAGCACCTGTATTCGAGGTCAGCCAGGGGGCAAACCTGGATATCTCCAACCTGGTATTTGAAGGCGGCGGTGGCTATTCACGGCTCAATCAGGGCGGAGGCAAGGGTATTTTCGTCGATATCCCTGAAACGCGTACCGGCCTGGTAAAGGTCAGGC
>JAYNPV010000013.1:10394-17416 GCA_038113925.1 Gammaproteobacteria bacterium
CTGGGGGATGACTGCGGGGGTGGCGGCGGGGGCGGTGGTGATGGTTCGGTCGCCTCGATTCACGTCTCGATCAACAAGGTGGTTGTCGACGGGGTCGGTTTTGGTAAGCAGGATGCCGACGGCCTGCGGGTCGATGATCGCAATGAAGGCGATATCATTTTTGAGGCCCATAACTCCAGGTTCATCAACGTCGGTGCGGACGGGATCGAACTGGATGAAGGCAACCTCGGCGATGTCAAAGTGGACATGTGCAACGTGACCTTTGAGGGTAACGGCGCATACTGTCTCGAGGGCCCCTTTATAGCCGGTGACCCCTGTGACGACGACGGCGACCCGGATGTCGATGATGCTTTTGACATAGACGAGGCCGGCCCGGGCAATGTGTTGGGAAAAATGGCTAACCTGACGATGACCAATAACCATGACGAAGGCCTGGACTTCGATGAAGAAAACGACGGCGGATTCGACATCGAACTGATTAATGTCCATGCAGAAAACAATGAAGATGAAGGCATAAAAGTTTCCGAGGAAAACAGCGGCGACATCAATGTCTCCGTCCGTAATGCCACGCTTCAGCTCAACAATGGCGACAAGGAAGGCATCGAGATTGAGGAGGCAGACGACGGTCACCTGGCCGTTCGGATCGTCGGTTCAACGGTGCTGGAGAAGGTCAAAATCGAAGAGGACGGTGGCGGTGCCGGCACGGTGAAGGTGCGTGACTCCTCAATTGAAGAACTCGACCTGAGCGAGGATATCAGCCAGCTGTGAGCACTCTCCAGCCAGCCTCAACCGCATCCCTCTATACAAAAAAGGGGGTTGCCAGAGATCTCCGGCATTGATCCTGGGTGTTCTAAAAAAGAGTGAGCCTGACGTACACTGCGGACCAGAACCACCCCCCGCAGGGAGTACGCATGCCATTTACCTCAGCGATATCCGACGAGCTCAATATCCTCGCCCATTTCAATCTGAACACCAGCCAGGAGGGCATCAAAATTCACTCGGATGCCAACCCTGACGTTATCGCCGCCGCGCAGCGACTGTTCGACAAAGGGCTGATCACTCAACCAGACGGCGGCTACCTCACCGGCCTGGGTCAGACCGCGGCACTGCATGCGCAGGATTTGCTGCGAATTGTGAAGGGATAGCCGATCACCCTGCCTCTGCTAACGGCGGCTAATAATCGCCAGCCAGGGCTGTTGATGACGCGGCTGACCGGCAGGACGATAGTAGTGGTCGAGCAGAGTGAAGCCGGCCTGATTCAGTAACTCACTCATCTGCTCCAACTCAAGATAAGTGCCGTAACGGTCGCCTTGCCAACCTTCGGCGCTGCCCCGGGGATTGGACATGAACAGAACGCCGGTCTCCCGCAGCGCCCGATGACATGCGGCAAGTACGGATGGCAGTTGCTGACTCGGCACGTGAAACAGCGAGGCATTGGCAAAAATTCCGTCAAACCGGGCGGTGCCCAGGTTCAGTTGAAGAAACTGCTGGTGCCATACCGGGCAACCACTGTAACGGGCAGCCATGTCACAAAATGCCTGGCTGCCATCCAGCCCGGTGACGCGGTGACCCAGCTCCCTGAAGGTCAGCAAATCGCGGCCCGGACCGCAACCCAGATCGAGGATATCCAGGGCACCGTCGCTGGGCAACGCGCCTAAAAACGCCTCTATGTTCTGACTGACATCGTGGTCGCGGGTTCCCTGCCAGAATGCCTCCGCGTGGGTGTCATAATGACCCACGGTAATCCGCTCAATCTCATCAAGCTCTTGTTGCGACTGCTTTGTCATCAATACTCCTCGCGTGGGGGTGTTAACTCTATTTGTAACTCAGGGACGAGGGCTGTTTTTTCTGAAACATCGCCATGGGGCACAAGAGGCGCATCGAGCGCGATGTAATTCACGGTCATAAACGAAATGGATCACCTGGGGGGTGGCCCCTTGCCTCAAATGCGAGAACAGGTTTTAACAGTTTGTTTTGCTATCAACTTACAGCCTTCACTTTCATTTGGCATGGGTAATTAACCGCATCCTGTTAAGGCTATCGGCTAATGTTCGGGGGTTTCCGCAGGAGCGACTTCAGTCGCGACCGTGGGGCGGCGGATACCTCGATGTCGCGACTAAAGTCGCTCCTACCATCATTGTCAGCTTGTCTTGGCCAGGCCTGACCCTTTTTTGGTCTCCGACGATGATTGATACATAATGCCAGGTCTTCTAATTGGCACCGCTGATCTCTACCCCAGCTGCAGTCTTCTGGCGCTCTCAAAGTTCCTGGTCTGCCGAGTAACCGGATCGACAAATCGCAACTGCTGCGCCAGTAGCTGCAACGGACGATTATAGTCATCCGCTGCTTCGGGCTGACATACCGGATAATAGCGATCGTTGAGTATCGGCCAACCCAGACTGGCCATATGCAGCCTCAACTGATGGGTTTTCCCGGTGACCGGTCGCAGCTCAAACAGCGCCCGCCCGGCCCTCTGGTCCAGGCAGTAAATTTGCGAACAGCTGTTCGGTTTACCCGCCGTAACGCGCATTAAAAACCGGGGTTTCGAGCGCTCAATTCGATTAACCACTCGCCATTGCTGACCCATCCGGTTTTCATTGCCCTCGACACTGGCAACGGCCTGATACCGCTTGTCGATCTGCCTTGATTCAAACAGGGAGTGGTAGAGGTGGCGGGTTTCGGGATTAACCGAAAACAGCACCAGCCCGGCGGTGGGCCGGTCCAGCCGGTGCAGGGCCTGTAAACACTCCAGACCGGTGCGCCGGCGCAATCGGTTCTGCAGGCATTCGTCGACATAGCGACCGCCGGGCGTCACCGGCAAAAAATGAGGTTTGTCGGCTACCAGAATATGGCGGTCCTGATAAAGGATCTGTTCGGCAAATGGAACCTGGATTTCCTGCGCCACCTCACGATAGTAGTAAACCCGCTGCCGGGGCCGAAACAGAGTTTGCGCGGAAATCCGCGTGCCATCATGCCAATGCACTTTTCCCGCTGCCATGCGCTGCAGCCAGATCGCCCCGGAAATTCGAGGAAAATGGGCAATCAGGTAATCAAGCACCGTGGGGTAGCCAGCATTAGACGCCGGCAGACTCAGTTTGGATGGACGATTAGCAATGGTCACAATCGGGCCTCAGGATTACCATGGTCATCCCTTCTCACCCCAGCCAAAGTGATCACCGATGACAATAAAAGATATATTCCAGGAAACAGATCGCCTTAAACAGCAGATCGAGAACCTGTCGGTGGAGGCATTAAAACAGGAATTGGCTGAAAATCCTGATTTACTGTTGCTCGATATCCGGGAGATACAGGAACGAGTCGATCTGGGCGCCATCCCTGGCTCGCGGCACTGCCCGAGAGGCATGCTGGAGTTCTGGGCCAGTCCAAACAGCCCTTATTACCGGGATTATTTCAGGGAAAACAGGCGCACCATTGTTTATTGCGTCGGCGGCGGCCGCAGCGTATTCAGCACCCTGGCGTTACTGGAGATGGGCTTTACCGATGTTGCTCACCTGGAGCCCGGTTTTAGCGGCTGGTTGCAAGCCGGGGAAACGATCGAAGATATTGCCAGCACCAGCAAATGGATAAGAAGAGAGTAATCCACCCGAACCGGGCAGACCGCTTAACGACAGTTTGCCAGGTTACCCGGGGCATTTCCCCCTATTCCCTTTATTGCTAACCCGACGCAGGGGGCAGTGATTGATGAAAACACTTTGCTCGGGGATCAGCCTGCTGATTATGCTGCTCGCGCCCTGGGACTCTGTCTCTGCACAGGCGGCCTCCCCGGCACCGGCCTCGGTCCCCCTGCCCCAGCTGACTGACAATGCAATCTCGCCCAGGGTCATGTACGTCGAAAACCCCCGATTTCCCGCCGTTACCACCGATGAACTGCAGCGGGTGCTGCAGGCAGCAGCCAGTCTGGTAAAAGCCCATTTTGGTATCAGCATGCAACGCCCGGCGCAGATACCGGTTCTGGGCATCGACCCGCTCTTTACCGACCTGGTGGCCAAAAAACCCCCTGGCTTTGACGACCTGATTGGTGATTTTCGCCATCACCGGGTGAACTGGGAGCGGGTTAGACAAAGCCTGACCAAACAGATCGAAAGCCAGCAGGCCCCCCTGGAAAAACAGATAGAGTTTGCCCGCCCCTATCTGGTTGTTCCCCTCGAACAGAAAGACCTGGACTCATTCTCCCGGGCAGTGGTGGCCACTTTTAAAAGCCGCCTGGAACGGTGGACAGTTGCCAGTCACGACGACGGCTATCCGGTAATCGGCGAGGTGGCCGGGCGGCCCGACCTGCCCGTTAACGAATACGGATACTGGAGCCTGATGGCCAAACAGGGTATCCCCGCCGAAATTATTCTCACCAACCAGCTGGTGGCCAGTGTCGAATACCTGCCGATTCCGGTGCATACCTCCATCCGCGGCGGCATAACCGGTGGGTCGACCGAGTACAACCCGGCCTCCCGGTTCGGCAGCTCGGTCTGGGTCTCGCTGTTTCCCTATTTTTCTGACCACCCGGCGGTTCTGGAATTACGCGGTGAGGAGAACTACACCCGCGACCAGGCCCTTAGATTTGCCGGCACCATGCTTGCCCACGAAATGGGCCACCAGCTTTTGCACCTGGGCCACCCCTGGTCAAACCAGGCCTGCCTGATGCGTCCGGCAGAGGCCCTGCAATTCAAGCCCTGGCACGACAATCTGAACGCCACGCAATGCCCGTTGAATTCGAGGCCGGCGATGAAACCCGGCGCAATCCAGATACCCATCTGGTAGCGCGGATCAGGCAGCGAGATCGCTAGCGATCAGCCGGCTGTGCATTCAACCGCGACAGCGCAACCGCGCAGGCTAAACCGCCCACGCTGGCCGCTACTGGCACCAGTGCGCCCATCGGCCAGCTGGCGGTTTTCTCGATAACCCCGGCGAGTATGGGCGGCCCGATCAGAATCCCCAGACCGTTACCGGCCATCACCAGCCCCAGAATAATGCCGGTGGCAGCAGGCACATAAGCGGCCGCAGGGGCCTGGGCATAGATACAGGGTGGCAGGGTACCGGCACAGAGCCCATAGATAACCAGCAACCCCAGCGCAAGATAACCGCTATCGGCAAACAGCACCAGACAGGGCACCAAAGCGCCTACCAGCATGAAGGCAATGGCCATGAGCCGGTTGGGCGCAATTCCGCGATGCAGCGCGCCGCCGCCCAGCAAGCCGGCGGGCACCGCCATCATTAGCACCACCGAGGCAATGAAGGTGGATTGGCCCACCGAAAAGTGGAGCTGCTCGACCAGGTAAACCGGTGCAAACATGAGTACCGAATAAAGTTGTACGGTAAACAATGCGAAGGCGAGCGCCAGTAACCAGGGAGTTAACCGACCCAGCGCTGGGCCTAATTCGACCCGTGGCGCATCACCGGCCAGCGGAGCGGCGGATACGCGAGTGAGGAGCAGAAAAGCCACTAATGCCGCCGCAACACTACACAGCCACAACGCCTGCCAGCCGCCCCAACCAAGCAGCAGCGGCGCGGCCAACAGTATAAAAACGCCCCCCGCTGGCAACCAGGTGGCCCAGATAGCCAACACCAGGCGACTATGGCGCGAATCGGCCAGGCTGGCCATCAGGGTGGGGGCGGAGACCACCACCAGCACAAAACCGATCCCTTCAATAAACCGGCCAACCAGGAGCGACAGCGGGCCAATCGCAAACAGGGTGGCGCTACCGGCGATCGCCATCACCAACAGCCCGCCAGCGGCCAGATTACGAGCACCAAAACGAGCTACCCAGCGGCCGACAAACAGCCCCAGCGCCACCGTTGTGAGGGTGAAGATGGAGGATATCCACGCCACCTGCGACAGACTCAGCCCCAGCCCGGCGCGCAGATCAAGGGCGGCCGGGCTGGCCTTGAGCAGTGCCAGCGCGGCCACCGCCCCGGCGGCATAAACAATGGCGATGCTGCGCCAGTCGGTGGCCCCTTGGTTCGCATTCATCCCGATTGCGACCTGAAGGGGGACTAACCTTTTACGAACTCTTTGTAATCCGGCACACCCTCGTCGAGCTGCACGCCGAGAGAATTGAGCGCCATCGACAACATGTTGTACTGCCCCACGGTGAAGATCAGATCCATGATCTGTTTGGTGTCGTACCCGGTTTCCAGTGCCGCATAGGTCGCATCGCTGATAAAGGCATCGCTGTGCAGCTCGTCCACCGCCCGCAGAATGGTGCGCTGATGGTCACTCCAGCTGGGATCATCCGGCCCGTTGGAGACAGCGATAATCTGCTCTTTGGTCACCCCGGCCTTCTGGGCGAGCAGTATGTGCTGACCAAATTCATAGCCGGAGTCACAGAGCCAGCCGATGCGCAGGATAACCATCTCCCGCTCAGGCGGCGGTAGGGTGTTGGAATCATCAAACAGCAGATGGGTGGAAAAACCGAGCCAGGAGGCGCACAGCGCCGGGTGGTTTGCCATCGCCTTGAGCACGTTGAAAACTTTGTCGTTACCGCTCAGGTTGGACTGCAGCTCAGCGGCATCACGGCCCAGTGCCGCAGACTGTTCGGCACTCCATTCACTCACTTCAGGGCAGGGAACTCGGGGGGTTTTTAGGCGCATGGTTTATCTCCTCTCTCTTTTTTATCAGTAGGTCATTCAGGCAATTCTTACCTTGCTGACCACCAGGGTTGGATCGACATTGGTGTAGTTGGGCACATCCGCCATGATCTGCTCGGCATTGGGGCCGAAGCTGGTCTGGAAATCCTCAATGGAGTTGAAATAGAGGTGCCCCATGGCGTGGTAAGGCGCAGGCGCACCTGGCGCGCCTCCGGCAATGCCCTCTTCAGCGGCAATACCGGTACAGGCCTCTCCCAGGAGTCCCTGCACCATCGGCATATGACTTTCGCAGTAATAGTCGATATCGAACTGACTGTCATCACTGCAGGGGTAAATAACGCTAACCTTGATCATCTTCCTCTCCGATAAAAATTGAATAACTACTCTTGCAGAGTAACCCAATTGACCTCACATTCGCC
>JAYNPV010000013.1:17426-18140 GCA_038113925.1 Gammaproteobacteria bacterium
AATCGTCACCGCAATATCCATGGTCCGCTCGGCCAGGGTGGCCAACTGCTTAATCTGCCCACTATCGAACCGATAAAAACTCGCCGCAGTTTTCGAGAACTCAGTCTCGCCCTGACTCCACCAGACATCGGATTTTGAGTTAAAGCTATAGACCTTTACCTGCTGCGCCAGCCGGCAGGCCTTTTTGATCCGCTCCGGCAATGGCTCACCCAGGTCAATCCAGAGCTGTAACTGATCGTCAAGGGAGCGCGCCCAGATATCGGGCTCGTCGGCCTCGCTTAAACCACGGGTAAAGCTCAGCTGCTCCTCGGCATTAATACAAAACGCCGCTACCCGCGCCATCATCCGCTCCATGGTTTCTGATGGATGTAGCGCCACGGTGAGATTGAGGGTCTCGTATTTATCGCGGTTGATATCTGCCAGGGCGATTTTTAATTTATAGATGGTCGGTTTTAAGGCCACAGCAGATAACGCTCATCAATAGCAAAAAGATGGACTTTAGCAATTTTTGTCGCTCAGTCGCGCGTCGGTCACTGGGCTTTATGAGCAGATGGCTACAGAAACCTAAACGACAAGCCAGAACCATAGGGTCTATAACCCCTGTTTTTTTGCGATCTACCCCTAATAACCAACTGATCTGCATCAACTTTAAATAGTTTCTTAAAAATGAGTAGGAGATATCCCTTGAAACTGAAATCAGCCATCCCGATTTTT
>JAYNPV010000013.1:18150-22345 GCA_038113925.1 Gammaproteobacteria bacterium
GCATACTTTTTTATTAGGAGATTGACATGAACTTAACTACTTATCGACGTCCGACCAGTCTGTTTGAGCAGCTCCATAAAGAGATGGGCAGCCTGTTTGATAACCCGCCAGCCACGGCCAACTTTGGCTCTGCGGAGTGGGCACCGGCGGTGGATATCAAGGAATCCGACACCAGCTTCGTGATTCACGCCGATCTGCCGGGGGTAAAGCCCGAGGAGATTGAAGTCACCCTTGAAAACGGCGAGCTCACCATTCGCGGCAGTCGCGAATCGAGTAAAGAGGAGGCATCAGACGACTACAAGCGCATTGAACGCTTTAGTGGCAGCTTTCTAAGACGCTTTACCCTGCCCGAACTGGCCGATGCGGAGAAGGTCTCCGCCACTACCCGTGAAGGCGTGCTGGAGCTGGTGATTCCAAAAATGGAAAAAGCCAAACAGCGAAAAATTACGGTTAAAGGCAGTGACAGCTAAGCGGGTACAGGCAGTTACAGCGGCCCCGTAAATAATGACCGCAACCCAATCGAGCCAGTTGGTAAAACATCGGCTGGCTCGATTATTCAATCAGCTCGTGCTTACCCTGGGAAGGTGCCCATCGGGCCCTCCATCTGCAGGCCAGACCCGGAGAAAAGGGTTTTAGCGGGAAAGTCCCTTAAAAAGTCCCTCTACCAGCGCACCTGCCGCCTCGCCGACGGCATCCCTGCTGGCGTTGTTCCCGGCGGCGCTGACCCCCCCGCGGCCATTGTTCATCAGATGATTCAGTAGTGCCTGGCTGGGATTGCCATCAACCGCGAGTCGGTTCTGTTGCTGGTAGGTAATAATGGCCACCTGAGTCTGGGGAGTCATCACTCCGTTGGCCACTCCCGGATTAAAGCCTTTTTGCTGCAGCAGCGCCTGAATCTGAATCACCAGTGGTTGCACCTGACCAGTAGTGGTCTGCCCGTAAGCGGCAGGCGGGGCCACCGGCGGCGAATAATTCCCCGGGGGTGCCGCGTTAAACCGCTGGCGCAAATGGGCCTGCAAACTCAAGGAGGACCGCCCGTCAACCGGTAACCGATTGGCCTGCTGGTAGGCACGAATCGCGGCGGCAGAGCGCTGGCCGAACTGACCATCGGCGGGTCCGGGGTTATAACCGAGCCTGATCAATTCACTCTGAATTGACTGCACCAAAGGATCGCTGCCGGGAACTCCCGATTGTTCTCGCGCGAGGACAGGAAAATCGCCATTCAGATCACTCGAACCTGCCAGATGAGCGATTTTTTGCATGCCCGGTAGCAGTCTCGACAACCTTCTGGTCGGTGACGGGTGGGTCTTGAACAATAACTCGAAGGCCTGATCATTGCCGTGGGCCGCCTCGAGCGTCTGAATCACGGCCGGCAGGCCATAGGGGTCATACCCCGCACGGGCAGCGATCACCACGCCGAGCATATCCGCCTGATATTCCGCGCCTTTATCGAGACCACGGGAATAAATGGTCTTCACCGCGCTGGTGAGATGAGTACCCAGGGCCTCACTTTTATCGTCAAGCTTCTGTTTAAGTAGGTTGGCTCCGACGTCTAAAAAGGCTCCCTGCTTGATCGCTTTCACATGATGAGCTAACACCACGTGGGCGATTTCATGGCCGAGCACACCGGCCAGTTCGGTCTCATTGCGCAGCCGTTCGAGTAACCCGCGGGTAATAAAGACATTGCCCCCGGGAGTGGCAAAAGCGTTTACGGTAGGCGTATCCAGCACGCCGAATCGCCAGGGTTGAGCGGCTCTGTCGGTTTGCAGCGTCAACCAGCGGCCGACCCGATTAACGTAAGCCTGAATCGCCCGGTCCTGCAACAGCGGGGCGGAACCGAGCAATGTGGCGGAGAAGTGCCGGCCGATCTGCTGCTCCCGTTCCGGTGTCATCGAATTGGCATCGACCAACTTGCCCACCATCTTCCCCAGGCCAAGCCCGCCCTGTTCAGGGGAACCAAACAGCTTGTTAAGATCCGCGGCAGAGGAGCCACCAGCGATAATCAGCCCCAGTGCCAGCAGCGCTATTTTTAAACTATTCATAACGGCGCTACCTGCCTTGCGACCAGCTGCTGCTCGCGGGCGTGCTGCTGTGCAACCTGGGGGGTTGCCTGGTAACTATCCAGTTCGGTGAGTGCAGCAAAGTTAGGTTGGGCGTGTTGCAGGTCTTCCTCAGAAATACCGCGAATTCCAACGGTAATTGTTTCGGTTGTGGCAGCCCCTGATGACCCCACACTGCTCCCCAACCAGCGAAAAAAGCCGGAGGCTTTTTTCCGCCAGCCGCTGCTCTGCAAGCGCACATCCAGCATGTCCACCCAACCACTGACCCGGCCCGCCGTTGTTACTTTAATCCACTGGCCTGAACGGATATCGATGGTAACCGACTCACCCTGACGTAATGGGGCGACCACCTCAGCCTGGGGTTCAGGCTGGCTTCTGATTGCACTGTTAACAATGGCGCGACCCTGCTCGGTAGCACCCGCCGCCATACTTATTATCAGTATCAGCAGCCCACCTGCGATTCCTGTTCGCTTATTCATCAATTTTCCTAAAAAAACGTGAGCTATTTACGAGCCCTGGCCACGGCCTGGGCCCGTTTATCCAGCCACCAGCCATACTGGTGGGGCCACTGTTCAAAGGCAGTGTCCACACCCAGTTGCTGGGCGGCGTGGCGCGGCCAGTAGGGATTGTAAAGCGCCTCCCGGGCGATGGAAATCAAATCCGCCTCACCATTTTGCAGGATTTTCTCCGCCTGGTGGGCATCGGTAATTAATCCCACTGCCTGAGTCGCGATACCGGCCTCTCGGCGAACCTGTTCAGCGATATAGACCTGAAAACCAGGCCCCCGGGGCAAGCCTTTAGCCGCCGGGGAACTTGCCGCCGCGATACCGCCGGACGAGCAGTCAATCACATCCACGCCGAGTTTTTTCAGCGCTCTGGCAAACACCACTGAATCGTCAATTGTCCAGCCACCTTCGGCACCGTCGATACCGGAAATACGGAAAAACAGCGGCTTGTCATCGGGCCAGTTAGCCCGAATAGCCGCCGCCACCCGCAGCGGAAAGCGCATACGATTTTCAATCGAACCGCCGTACTCGTCGTCGCGTAAATTTGACAATGGAGAGAGAAAACTATGGATCAGATAACCGTGTCCACCATGGATTTCTATCAGATCAAACCCGGCTTTGCCGGCACGCAGAGTCGCGGCAGCAAAATCATCGACCAGCTCGTCGATCTCGCTCACCGTCAGGGCCCTGGGCACCATAAATTCATCCCCAGTGGCAATGGCGCTGGGCCCCACAATTTCCCAGGGCAGGTCTCCGCGTTCGGTGTCAGATTCGTCCAGGGGACCGTTTCCAAACCAGGGCCGTTGCATACTTCCTTTTCGGCCTGCGTGGGCAAGCTGAATACCGGGAACCGTACCGGCATCGCGGAGAATTTTCGCCAGTGGTTGCAGCGCTTCGCCGTGGCGGTCGCTCCAGATTCCCAGGCAGCCATGAGTAATACGCCCCCGCTCCTGCACTGCGGTGGCTTCCAGAATCACCACCCCTGCCCCGCCGGCAGCCAGCCCGCTGGCGTGGCGCTGGTGCCATTCATTGGGCAGCCCGTCAATGGCCGAATACTGACACATGGGTGATATCACTATTCGATTGTTTGTCGTGACGCCACGGAGGGTTTTGGGGGTAAATAGCAGTGGCAAATCGGTGGTTTCAGCCAAGGGTCACTCTCCTTCAGAAAAACCGGGTACCGGGGCCAAATGATGAAGCAGAAAAAAGGCCAGCCGCGCTGACCACCAGGAGCAATCCCGGCGGATTGCGCAGACGGCAACGGCTATTCACCCGAGACAGACAACATCAGGTGGGATGACCACTGCAAACGACAGCAGGGATTTAATCCGGATCACTCTCTTCAAACAGATCCTCGGCTTCGAGCTGTTCCAGTAGATGGATAGAGACTTCAACAAAATCGGTATCGGTGATAATGCCCACCAGCTGGTCATCGGCGAGCACCGGCAGGCACCCGTGGCGGTGGTTTCGCATTAACAGGGCGGTATCGCGCAGCCCGGCACCGGGAGCCACCAGATCCAGGGTTTCAGTCATCACGCTACTGAGGGATATCTGGGAATCGTGTACGCGGCGTTCTTCTTCCGATTCATCCAGCACGTTGCCTGCAACGATTGACCGCGTCCCTGCGAT
>JAYNPV010000014.1:0-2498 GCA_038113925.1 Gammaproteobacteria bacterium
AATTTATTGACGGAGGATTTCCGCTGCACGGCTGATTGCTGCGCGCACCAACGGCGATTCACCACAATTGCAGCTGTCTCGATTCATCGCTGCTTCTATCTGTTCATCGTCAGGGTCCGGGGAGTGATCCAGCAATTTCACTGCCGCCATCAGCTGACCAAGGTGACAGTGCATACACCGGGGTACCTTCAGCTCCCGCCAGGCAGTGACTACCGCGGATTTCGCCATTAAGCCTTCCAGTGTGGTGACGGATCGACCGGCAATCGATTCCATTCGCGTAATGCAGGCGCGAACCGGCTGGTCATCCACCAGTAGCGTGCAGGTTCCGCAGCGGCCAAAACCACAGTTAAATTTGGTGCCGGTCATTTGCAGTTCGTCGCGCAACACCGATACCAGTGGTTTTGCCGGGTCACCGTCAAAGGTGATCTTTTCATCATTCAGAAACCAGTCGATCATGGCCAAAATTCCAGATAACCCGTCGCTTCAACTTTCAATCAAGACAGGCGAGAACAGGGACAACGGCGGTTGAATAGGGGGAATGCCGTCATCGGCTCGCCAGGGGTAAGGCGAATATCGCTACAGAGCTTTCATTATATAAAATGAATAACCGTAAAGCTGATGGTGGGTTTTAAACAAGGCCATCTCTTCTTCGATTTCGCTGATCACCAACCGCATCACCGGGTCCGTCGACTGTCTGAAGGGTGCCATGTTGTCGCTGAGGGGATCATAATAATTATCCCACCAGGCGCTAGCCGGCAATCGGCGGATCTCCAGCACCTCAAATCCCGATGCCTCGGCGTGCCCGCTGTTGGTCAATTCAGTACCGATGGCCGGGTAGGCTTGCTGCCAGTAGTCGCTCACCGCATCCGGTACAGCGTCATTGAAAAAACTCATTTCAGAGATGATCGCCACGCCATTAGCGGCCATCAACGGTCGCCACGCTCGCAATGCGCCGGCAAAGGTGAGGTGATAGGCAGCCCCTTCTGACCAGAGCAGGTCTACGGATGCCGGTGGCCAGTCAAGATTGCCGATGTCCCCTTCAATTGCTTCTATTAGCGAGTCGAGCCCTCGTTGCCTGGCCCTGGTCATCAGTTCATCAAGAAAATCGTGCGACAGGTCGACCGCCCGTACCCGGGCATTAAATCGCTCCGCCAGCAGCAGAGCGCCCGCCCCGCCACCGCAACCCAGGTCGGCTATCCGCGGGTTATCGGGCAGCCCCTTCAAGGAGGAGAGTATCTGGTTGGAAAAGGTCGTATCACCGGGTCCCTGCCGTTCCAGACCGGAGTGCAGGGCGATCAGGGCCTGGACATAGCGTGCCGCGTCGTAATTCAGGGGATCAGCCATCGATGGATACTTGTTGACAACAATCCACCAGATTTTGAATTATTCTCTCAAGGATTTGCGGCTCAATTTTCCGGTCGGTCCCTTCGGCAGTTCATCGAGGATTCGATACTCCCGTGGGCGTTGGTAGTGGGAGAGGTCTGACTGTTCCACGAACTCGCTGAGGTGGCCGTCAGTGACGGTCGGGTCGGTGAGGCAGACGAAGGCCGCGATGCGCTGGCCCCACTGTTCGTCGGGCAGGCCGACGACCGCCACTTCGGCAACGGCGGGGTGGTCGAGTATGGTCTGTTCTATCGGGGCGGGCATGACGTTGATACCGCCGGAGATTATCATGTCGTCGATACGGCCCTCGATGTAAAGAAAGTTCTCGTCGTCCAGGCGGCCGAGATCGCCGGAGTGCCACCAGCCGTCTTCAAAAACTTTGCGGGACAGTGCCGGATCGGCCCACATTTCGTTGGCGACCGATGGCCCGCTGACAATGATCTCGCCCTCTTCGTTGGGCGGCAGTACATCATTGACGCTGCCCCCCGGTTCGATAATGCGAATCTCGCCGTTGAGCAGGGGTTTGCCGACGCTCTCGATTCTCTCCGGTGTCATGTCTTTTGCAAACATAATCGTGCCCCCGCAAAGCAGGGTTTCGGTGGTGCCATAGATGTTGATGATGTTGGGGGTGATCTGGGTGCGGATTTTCTCCAGGGTGGGGCTATCAATCACCTCACCGGCGAAACCGGCCAGTTCTATGTTGCTCAGGTCGTATCCGCTGATATCCATCTGGAACAGCATCCGCCAGATGGTGGGAATCAGCACGCAGGTGGTGCACTTCTCTTTAACCAGTGTTTCCACATATCGCAGCGGATGAAAATGCGCCATAAAGACTGATTTGGCACCGACATTCATGAATGGAAAAACCGCGTTAGACCAGCCGATAAACGAGGTGGAAATGGGCACCAGCTGGCAGCTGTGGGGGTTGGAGCCCCAGATATAAGCACCGCCGCGGGCGCTCTCTACCAATGGGCCGTTACGGTGGATAACGCCTTTGGGAATCCCGGTGGTACCCGATGAGAGCCCAATCAGGGCAATGTCCTGGGCGTCGATGGCCATCGGCTCGAAATCCATCTCGTATTGATCGAGCTGATCGGGAATGATCGCGTCATCGT
>JAYNPV010000014.1:2508-7170 GCA_038113925.1 Gammaproteobacteria bacterium
CCGCTGCGGGCGCCAATATAGCCGGTAATAAAGGGCAGCCTGTCGCGTAACTCGTCCACGGCGTCGGTGAAAGAGGGGTCGTAAACCAGAACCCGCGGTGAGAGGCGTTCGAGCGTGGCCAACAGAAGTTTGGTGGACTCACGCACATGCAGGCCGACAGGGATGGCGCCTATCTCGTAGGCGGCAAACAGAGCCACCACATGGTTGGCGGACGGCAGCAACATGAGGGCTACTCGATCTCCTTTACGCACTCCCATGCGGTGATAAATGGCAGCGGTTCTTCTCACTTTATCGAGCAGTTCCGCGTAGGTGTAGCGGTAGCTTTCATCCACCGCCGCTTCGTTGTCGGGAAAATACCTCGCCGAACGATGCAGCATACCGCGAACGGTGAGGTTCTTTACGTTTGCCATCTCCACTTCCCCCTCTTCCAGTTTAGATGTCAGACCTAGTGGTTGCTGGCCATTGTTACCAGCAATTGCCGGAACGCGCCAGCGTCCTTGGGCCAGTGATTGGTCTGTGGGAAAAAAATAGACCGTTGCAGTGGCAGTTGCGTGGACCTATGCTGGGAGGGTATTCCGGGAGGTCAATCCACGAGAGTTATTGTTAGGCTTTAAATAAAACCAGCACTGATTGGTGAACCAATCAGAGGTTGAAAATCGTTGCGGGGAGAGGAGATGGCGGGTCGTAATATCCGTGGCCAGGTGGCCATCGTCGGGATCGGCGAGTCCACCTATTACAAGCGGGGGCAATCCCCGGACAGCGAATTTAAACTCTGTATTGATGCGATTCGTCACGCCTGTCGAGATGCGGGCATTGACCCCCGCACTATCGACGGGTTCAGCTCGTACAGCGATGATCGTAACGATGCCATGCGCATTTCCAATGCGCTGAATATGCACGAACTGAACTATTCGGTGATGCAGTGGGGCGGCGGCGGTGGCGGCGTCATGGCTGCGGTGGCCAACGGTGCCGCGGGTATTGCCGCAGGTTATTGTGATCGAGTGGTGGTGCATCGGGCACTGGCGCAGGGGCAGTTTGGCCGATTTGGTCAGGCTCAGGAGATGCCGGTGGCACCGGGTGAGTATGGCCACGTTATGCCCTATGGGGTGATGTCGGCAGCCCAGCTGTTTGTGTTTCGCATCACCCGCTATATGCACGAGCATCAAGTGGGTCAGGAGGCGTTAAGGGCTATCGCCATGGCCAGTTATCACCATGCGCAGAACAATCCCCGGGCGGTAATGCAGGGCAAGCCCCTGACCGAACAGAAGTATGACGAATCCCGCTACATTACCGAGCCGCTGCACCTGTTTGACTGTTGTCAGGAGAATGACGGTGCTGCGGCGCTGGTGCTGATGTCGGCAGAAGAGGCGGCCGACATTACCGACCGGCCGGTTTATCTGCTGGGTGCGGCCATGGGTTCCGCGCCGCAGCAGGGCGCGGAATCGGGGGGAATCAGCTACCACAATGCCCCTGATTTCGCCACGTCCAACTTTAAGACACTTGCCCCCAAAGCCTATGCCCGGGCCGGCATTACCCCGGCCGATATTGACCTGGTGCAGAGTTATGAAAATTTTACCGGCGGGGTGTTGATGGCGATGATTGAACATGGCCTCTGCCAACCCGAAGAGGCCAATGAGTTCTTTGTGCCAGAGAACCTGATCGTGGGCGGCAGGATGCCGCTCAATACCAGCGGCGGTAATCTGGCTGAATGTTACATGCATGGCCTGGAGCTGGTGGTGGAAGGAACCCGTCAGCTGCGCGGTGAGTCGGTTAACCAGGTTGAGAATGCGCGCCACTGCCTCTGTATCGGTGGGCCGATGGTGGGTCCGGCCAGCACATTGATTCTCGGGTCAGACAGAGGAGAGTAATAATGAGTCAGGACAATCAGCAAAACTGGGTATTGCCGGCGGGGCTGCCGGGGCCGGTGCCGTCCAGCGAAGGGTTGGGTGCCGAGTTCTGGCAGGGAACCCTCGATCACAAGCTTCTCATTCAGCGCTGTAATAGCTGTCGCCAATGGCAGTGGGGGCCGGAGATCATCTGCCGCAGCTGTGGCAGCGAAGAGCTGGGTTACGAAGAAACCCGTGGGGAAGGCACCCTCTACAGCTGGCAACGTAGCTGGTATCCGGTCCACCCTTCACTCAAAGAGAGCCTGCCTTACCTGGTGGTGCTGGTGGAGCTGGCGGATGCCCCCGGAGTGCGCATGATCGGCAATCTGGTGGGGGACCCGGAACAGGAGTTTGCCATCGGTGACCGGGTATTCGCCGTGTTTGAGGATCACCCCGGTGATACCCCTTATACCCTGGTGCAGTGGCAGCGGGGATAGCGTGGCTTCAACTGCGGGTGACTGCCGCCGCTATCAGGCGGCATCATCCCCCTGGGGATAAAGTTCATTGAGTAATTTGTGCAGGTGGGTGATGGCGTCGTGACCGGTATAAATGCCGGCCAGTTTCTGCTCTTTCATGATCAGCACCGCGTCCTGATTGTGGGCAATCATCTGGCCGAGGACCTTGTCCAGAGTGTCGTAGGTCTGGAACATGGGGGTGCCTTCGCGGCAGTAGGGAGCGAGCGATTCGGCCGATTGCGGGTCGGATGGAGGAGCGGTTAACTGTAGCGCGGAGACCAGCCCGATAACCTGATTGCCCTGTTTTACCGGCAGGTGATGAATGGCGTGTTTGTCCATCTCGGCGAGCGCTTCTTCAGGAGTAATACTGACTTCGACGGCCCACGGAAAGGGGTGCATTTGGTGGATCATGGTGGGCATCTGACGCATCGATTGACTCTCCGGTTGACCCTGCTATTCAGGCAGAGGCTGAAGTTTGCGGCAGCAATTAAAACCGCGCAATGATGTTAATCATTTGCGGATGCACCCTGTTTAGGTGAAGATTGGCAGTACAGCAAATCTACGGTTTCTTATTTCGATAATAACCAGACAGGATCAGAGGGATGAACACACCGGCGTGGCAGGTATTTAACCTGGACGAATTGATAGCCAGAGCCCATACGGGTGATGCGGATTATCAGGAGTTTATTCACGAACCAACCATGAGCTGTGGTATTTACCACCTCAAGGCCGGTTCCACCGATATGCAGGGCTACCACGATGAAGACGAAGTTTACGTGGTACTGGAGGGCAAGGGCCGGCTGCGGGTCGGTGATGACGATCAGCCGGTAAAACCCGGTGCGGTGCTGTTTGTCAGAGCCTCCGAAGATCACGCCTTTTTCGAGATAGAAGAAGACATGACCATGCTGGTGCTGTTTGCAGCGGCCTCTTCGGGCCTGCGCTAGCCCGACTATCCTGCCAGCTGGCACGCGACCCAGGGTCGTGGTCCTGAGCCCATCGAATACTTGCCGAACCGGCTCCCCTGGAGTAAGAGGTGGGCGATCACATGCCCATTCAGCACTGACCTGGACTGCTGAAAGCCGGTAAATTTCCCCGACGCCCAAAATCTGATACGGTGAATCGAGACAGCCGCTGCGGCAACCTGCCGTCCGGCGTCTGTCTGGCTCAACAATAATGGCTGCTAATTACCGTGGGTGATGTCACGGCAGCTACTACTTAGGGAATCTGGAGGAGAAGAAAATGGGCAAATACGCATGCGTGAACCTCGCCATCGACGGCGATGTGGCTCAGGTCGAGCTAAACCGGCCGGAGAAAAGAAACTGTCTGAGTCCGGAACTCCACCTGAACATGGTGGATGTGCTCAACGAAGTGGTGGCTGCTAACTGCAAGGTGATGGTGATCACTGGTGCTGGCGATGCCTTCAGCGCCGGCATGGATCTGGAGCAGTGTTTTCTTGAACCCTTTGATGACCCGGACCGATTTAACCAGGTCAACGCCGCCTGCTTTGAATGGTTCACCCATTTGCGCAATTTCCCCGCCGTTACGGTGGCGAAAGTGAATGGCTGGGCATTCGGTGGAGGCTGGGAGATAGCCAGCATCTGCGACATCGTGGTGGCTGCCGAGGAATCGGTCTGGGGGCTTTCGGAAATTAATTTTGGCATCTTTCCCGGCGGTGGGGCGACCTGGTCCTATGCCCATAATATGACTCGCAAGCAGGCGCTCTATTACGCCCTTACCGGTAATACCCTTACGGGTAAACAGGCCGTTGATCTGGGCCTGGCGACCATTGCCGTGCCGCTGGCAGAACTCGATGCCGAAGTCGACCAGGTGATCGCCGATCTGGTGGGTAAAGGCCGGGTGGTGCTGCGCAAGACCAAGGAGGTTTATGAAAAATCCCTGGGCATGACCTTCGAAGAATCGATTGAATGGGAAATGGCGAAAATGTGGGAGCTGTCGCGGGAAACCAATGATGACTGGATCAGGACCGCGCTGAAATCATTCTCCAAACGGGAATTTAAACCGGGTCTGCAGAGTTACACATTGACTAATGATGTGTAGCGGTTAGCAATCGCTGCCCGCTGTTTCGGTGCCGGCCCGAGCCTGTTTGGGTCGGCAGTGACTGTGATCAGAAACCCGGCGTAGGTCGGTGGCAGGACCGGTGTTGAACGAAGTTACGTCAGCGGTGATGCCCGCCCACGGTCACTTACGATGGCCGCATCGGCTAGAAGAGGTTTCTGTTTTTACTGGAGTAGCGACAGCACGCTTTGCGGCGAGGAATTGGCCTGGGCAAGCATGGCGGTCCCCGCCTGTTGCAGTATCTG
>JAYNPV010000014.1:7180-14048 GCA_038113925.1 Gammaproteobacteria bacterium
CGGGTCAGCTCGGCGGTTTCTCTGGCGAAGTCGGTGTCCTGAATACGGCTGCGGGCAGCGGAGAGATTCTCTGCCGAAGTGGCGAGACTGGCGATGGTGCTCCCGAAACGGGTTTGAATCGCGCCAAAGGTGCCGCGTAAGGTATCCACATCACGGATCGCCTGATCAATATTGCGGATAGCGCTATTGGCATCCGTGGCGGTTAGTACATTGGCCGAGGCGATGGCAGCCGCATTGGTGGTGCCGGTGGCGTTGTTGGCAACCTGGCTGAAGAACTGATCGCTGTCGCCGTCAGCGAGGTCATTCAGCGCGATCTGGGTGTCGGCCTCCAGGGTAATGGCGGCTTTAAAGGTGCGTACCGAGGCTCCCTGACCAGAAGCCCCGGGCTCGGATACCAGGTCACCGAAGAACCCCATAACACCGTCCGAGGCTCCGCCGCTAGCATTGGAAACCTGTTCAGCAAACTCGATATTGCGGCCATCACCGGCGGTGAGCAGGATGTCATTGTTGGATTGCAGGGTTGCGGTCACGCCGGTTGTCGATGCGTGACTGTTTATCAGCGAGATCAGGTCGCTTTGCTCGGTTATGGTCAGCGCATCTTCGATCTGAAAGGCCACTTGCACATCATTTAACTGCAACGTGTAGTGCAAGGTGGAGTCATTACCGACGTCGTTAAACACCAGCGCACTGCTGAAATTGCTGGCGGTGATGGTGGCCGTGGTTTTCCCGGCCGTAGCGGTTACCCCGTGGGTGCCGCTGAGTTGGTTGATCGCATCGGCAATCTGGGTCGCGCTGCCTGCGCCGAGGCCATTACTGCTGTCCGTAGCCGCGCCAATGGCCGTGCCATTGATGGTTAGATCGTCTCCCGCCAGCTGGGTGGGGTCGGTCACCGCCGCCAGCGCGGCAAGGTCGTTGCCGGCGGTAGGGCCGCTGCCGATTAAGTCCAGCTTGACGCTGGCGAACTGACCGATGTCGCTGTTTCGCATGCTCGAACTGGCGTCGACGGTGATGGTTTCGCCGACGTTGGCACCGACCTGAAAAAGCGCGCTGCCAAGACTGCCATCGAGGACATTACGGCCATTAAAAGAGGTATTTTTGGCGAGCTCATCATTGGCGGCGAGCAGTTGCTGAAATTCGGCGTCCAGGGAGACCCGGTCCTCTGCCGTATTGGTGGCATTGGCTGACTGGATGGCGAGTTCCCGCATGCGCTGCAGGTTATTGGTGACCTGCTGGAGAGCCCCTTCACCGACCTGTGCCAGTGAAATTGCATCTGCCGCATTGCGTGAAGCCTGATTAAATCCGCGTATCTGTGCGGTCATCCGGTCGCTGATGGCCAGTCCTGCTGCGTCATCGCGAGCGCTGTTAATGCGCAGGCCGGAGGAGAGCCGTTCGATGGAGGTCGACAGTGAGTCCTGGCTGGCGGTCAGGTTTCTCTGCGCATTAAGTGATAACACGTTGGTGTTGATCACATTGGCCATTTTCTACTTCCCTGCGATAGTTGTAGATCTGTTCAAGGCAGCCGGTCTGAATGGCCCGCGCCAACCGAGGAGGGGTTCAGTCGACCGGCAACTGATTGCCACCCGGAACTAACTAGCCGGTGCTGGCCGGAAATCTTTAGTAATTATTTTAAGGTTACCCGGCGGTAGGTGTGACCCGGCGGCGGATCAATAGCATCGAGATCGACCGCGGTAATCAGCCGGGGTTTAGCGGTGCCAGGGGTGAGTCAGCCTGTTTAGAATCAGCACCCGTCGGTTTACCTGCCTGGTCAACCGCGCTCCAGAGGGTGTCGCCTTGCCAGCCGGTGTCGCCACTGCTGTAGAGAGTTTTGGCCAGCCGGGTGATCTCTGCACTTAGATCACCTGATTCCTTCCTGGCAAAGGCTTCCAGACTGGGGGGCGGCTGCTGTGCATGGCGTAACCTGCCCCAGGCCAGTAGTGCTTTGGCAGCCAGTTGCCGGTCATTGGCCCGGCAGGCGGCCTGTAGTTCGCGCAACAGTTGGCGCGAACTTGCGGCTTCACCGCTCTCTTGTCGCTGTGCGCGGGCGCGCAGCCATAGCCAGGTGGTGACTATCCAGGCCAGCGCAAACAGAGCGGCGAAAACCCACGCCAGGTTGCTCGGCGGGGCGATGGTAGTGGGTTGGACGGGCGCAGGCTTCCCGCCGGGTTCATCGACGGCGACTTCCGCTGATTCCAGGGCCGGTTCAAGCGGCTGGGTGAGCAGGTTATTGCCGGTGCCGCTGGAAAGGGGCGGCTGAACGGCTATTTCCACCGAGGGCAGGGTGGCGGTTTCCGGTCGGTCCGCGTCGGTATTCCACCAGTGAATCGTGATCGCCGGCAGCCTCAGTATTCCCGTTTGTTGCGGAATCAGCGCTATTTTTTCCTCCCGGCTGGCGATGATTCCGTCACCCCGGGCTTCGGCCTGCAACAGGGGCTGATCCCGATAACTGCGCACGCCGGTGGGCAGGGTCAGGTTAATTTCCGGCAGCTGACTGGCGGCGAGACCTTCCGCGCTGATGCGAATGATTCGGGTGACCGGTTCGCCGACACGAAATTCGGGTTGCGCTTCGCTCCACTCCGCGGTCAGGGTGAGGTTTTTAGCCGGCAGCCAATGGCTGCCCTGAAATGATGGGGGGATGGGTTTCACCTTCAGGGAGATGGGCTCTGACTGAATTCTGACCCGCTTGCCGCCGCCAAAGGGATCAAAGCCAAAGCGTCTTGTGGTGGCTACCTGGCCGTCAAACTGCAGCGGCGCAATGGCTATGTCGCCGCTTGATTGCGGCAACAGGGCGTAGTTGCGTTCCACCACCAGGTAGCGCCTGCCGCCGTGATTGGCGGGATAGCTGCTGTCCTCGCCCAGTTTTTCAATGATGATATCGCCGCTTGCGGCAGTCGGCTCAGTCAGCGAGGCGGAACTGACGTTGACCGCCCGGTAGAGTTTCACCTTCAACACAGCCTGCTGCTGAACGTAGGGAGATTGCGGCTGGATACGGGTGTCGATAAATATATCGGCCGCAGGCTGACCGCTGCCGGGCCGTGGGGCGGATGCAGCGCTGACGGCGATGGCTTTAGCCGGACTGAGATCAGCACCAAAGGGCACCGGGGGAATCACCAGATTGCCCTTGCGCCGGGCCATCAAGTCCAACGTCCAGGATTTACTACGGGTATAGTCGCCGTTGATCACCGAAATACTGCTACTGCTGCTGTTGGAGAGAATCTCAAAATCGGTGGTTAATACGGAAAAATCGGGCTCTTCATCGACGCTCCCGGTAGCGGTGTAGACCAGCCGAAAAGATTCGTTCTGGCGAATCTGGTCCGGCAGCACCTGGAGTTCGATTTGCGCCGCCAGCAGCGGGCTTGCCGGCAACAAAAACAGTAGCAGGGCGGTGATGACCGATAGCAGGGGTGCGCTATTATTTGCTGGCAAACTCACCACTCTTCTCCTTGATTATTGGTGGGGCCGCGACGCTGATACTGGTATTGAAACTTTCGTCGCAACAGCCCGCCCGGGTCGTCCGGAATACGCCGTAGCCACTGCTCGGCGGCCTGACGGGCTTCCTCATCCATCGGTGGCTGCAGGTTTGTGCTGGCGGATGAGTCGGTTTCATCAGCCTGTTCCGGTTGTTCATGCTGTTGCTGGTTTTGCTGCTTGGCGGCGGACTCCTGCTCCGGTTCCGAGTCTGACCGATTGTCAGTATCCTGATTCTCATCATTCCGGGGGTTTTGAGGGGGCTTTTCGGTCGGCTGCTGAGGTGACTCACCGGACGGATCGGTGGAATCATCCTTACCCTCCTGATCGTCTGCGGAGGCGCTGTTTTCAGAATCGGAGGATTCGCCCTCCCCGTCGGAATTCTGCTCTTCTGAAGGCTCCGACTGATCGGATGATTGCTGCTGTTGCTCTTGCTGCTGTTTTTCCAGGGCCTGTTTGACCAGATCACGGTTGTAACGGGCATCTTCGTGGTCGGGTTGCTGCTGAAGCACCTGTTCATAGTCACTCAATGCCCCGGGGTAGTCCCCCAGTTGGGCTTTAGCGTTACCGCGATTGTACAGAGAGGCTACATCGGTCTGCTCCGCCAGGGCGGAGGCTGCCCCTTCAAAATCTCCCTGGCGATAACGGGGGGCGGCCTGCCAGGCAGGGTCAGTAAACGACTCGATGGCGACGGCGTTATCACCGCGATCAAATGCCTGCTGGCCGCGCTGGTTCGGGGTTTGCCATAACTCCTGCCAGTTTTTCGGCAATGAAACCGCCGTCGCCGGCGGCGGTGTGACCATAATCGCCAGCAGCACCATCAGATAACCGCGTCGAAACGCCAATGCGGCTAACAGCAGCAGCGGCAGTAGCAGCCAGGGGCCTTCTTCCTGCCAGAGGTCGGCGCGGCGATCTTCCTGTTCGTCACCCAGGGCCTCATCCAGCAGATTGACGCCGCCGAGCAGCCGTTCAATGTCGCCATTATCAGCACTGAGTCGGGCGTAGCGGCCGCCGCTGGCGGCAGCCAGCTGCCGTAACGGTGTTTCTTCCAGTTTTGGCAACACAATATTGCCGCTTTGATCTTTCAAAAAACCGCTTCCAGTGGCGATGGGCGCGCCCTCCAGGGTACCTATGCCGAGCACCGATACCGGATAATCCCCGGCCGCGTCGGTGAGGGTGTCGATGTCGGCATTCGCCGGTAGGCCGTCAGTGAGCAACCATATTTCACCTTTGACTAAACCGGCCTGACGCAACAGCTGGTGGGCGAGGCTGATGGCGGCTTCAGGATTGCTGCCCTGGGCGGGCATTAAATTGGTCGCCAGTGCCGGTAGCTGTAGCGACAGGGTTGAGCGGTCATCGGTAAGCGGCGTCACCGTAAAGGCATCGGCGGCGTAGACCAGCAGGCCGATCTGGCCATCGGGCCAGGCGGCGATAATGTCGCTAATCTTGAAACGGGCGCGGCCTACGCGATTCGGTTTCAAGTCGGTGGCGTCCATCGACCGGGACAAATCCAGCGCCAGCACGATGCCGCTTTGATTACGAAACAGCGGTTGCGGCAGCTCCCGCCAGGCGGGGCCGGCCAGTGCGCTTATCGCCAGTACCCCGGTTAGCAACAGCAGTCCGAGTTTGCCGTAACCGGGGGAGTCGGCCGCGCCGTCCAGCAGGTAGGGGAGCAGTTCATTATCAACCTGCGACTGCCAGTCGCCGCTGTTGCTGCGGCGCAGGGTCAGACCCAGCAGGATCACCAGCGGTACCAGCAGCCAGAGAAATTCAGGCCGTAAAAAGTGAAAATTGGCCAGCTCGTTCAAGGTTTCCACCAGCGCAGTAGCAGTATCAGCGTCGCCAGCCCGATGGCGACCCCCAGTGGCCAGTGAAAAAGCGCGCTTTTGGGGCGAAACAGCTGCTGCTCTTTGACCGTCGGTTCGAGTTGGTCGAGCAGGTCGTAGATAGCGGCCATCTGTTGGGTGTCCCGGGCCCGAAAGTAGCGACCCCCGGTCTGTTCGGCGATTTCGGTGAGGAGCGCCTCATCGAGTTCGCTGGAGGGGTTGATACGGCGCATGCTGAAAAAACTGCGGACCACCATTTCATCGGCACCAATGCCGACGGTATAAATTTTTAGCCCCTCCTGGGCAGCCAGTTGTGCCGCTTGCCGTGGTTCGACCGCCCCGGCGGTATTGGCCCCGTCAGTGAGCAGAATCAGCACCTTGTCAGCATCGGGTTGTTGCCGCAGGCGCTTAACCGCCAGACCGATGGCATCGCCGATAGCGGTGGCTTTGCCGGCCAGTCCGATTACCGCTTCATCAAGCAATGTGTTGACGGTGGCGCGGTCGAAGGTCAGTGGTACCTGCAGGTAGGCCTGTTCACCGAACAGGATGAGTCCCAGCCGGTCACCCTGACGGCGACTGATGAATTCCCGGGCCACCGCTTTGGTGGCGGTGAGACGGTCGACGGCGCGGTCATTGAGTTTGAAATCTTCCACTTCCATGCTGCCGGAAAGGTCCACCGCCATCAGCATATCGCGGCCGCTAATGGGGATTTCCACCGGTTCACCGAGCCACTGCGGGCGACAGGCGGCGGCCACCAGCAGTGCCCAGGCCAGTATCGCCAGCCAGAGCAGCCAGTGGGAACGACCGCTTAGGGCGGCTGATTGCTCGGCGCTAACCATGGCGGTGGCAAAAGGCACCCGCAGGGAGCGCAACTGTTCACCCCGCGCCGCCGGTGCCCAACGCCTGATTATCCAGGGCAGGGGCAGCGCCAGCGCCATCATCGGCCAGACAAAAGTGAGCATGTCAGCGGGCCTTCGGCGGACGGGTCACGAGCCAGCGCTCACACAATTTAACTAGCGAATCGGCGTCGATGGCGACTTCAGCCCGATAGACCTGATCGGCCAGCACTTTGCCGGGTCCGCTGCTAAAGGGTTGATCTGGCAGTCCCTGGTCCAGCCAACGCAGCCACTCCTGTCCGGTCAGACCGGCGACCTGATTGCGTGGTGCCCGACTCAGGGCGACCCGCCGCAGCAGGGTTGAGAGCTCCTGTAGCAGTTGACGGCTGTCGCCATGACGGGAAAAGCGTCTCTCGATCTGCTGCAATTGCTGGCGGGCCGGTTTGATAATGCGTTGGCGTCGGCGATGGCGTCGCCACAACCAGATAGATAACGCCAGGGCGGCGATCACCAGTGCCAGCAGCAACCACCAACCAATGGCGGGGGGCCACCAGTCTATGCGCGCTGGCAGTATTATGTCCCGCAGCGGCAGGGTCGGTGCGGGTGAGTGGGGCGGCATCGGCGAGGCAGGAGGCATTAGCGACGCGAGGGCAATGCCTGTTGCAACACCGCAACGGGGTCTTCGCCGGTGGATTGAGTGATTAAGCCCACATTACGGCGTTGTGCCAGCGCCTGTAGCGC
>JAYNPV010000014.1:14097-21373 GCA_038113925.1 Gammaproteobacteria bacterium
GAGTTCATTGTGGTCTGCCAGTCGTGATAGCAGTTTTTTTGCCGGGTTGTCGTTGTGAAAGCTGAGTCCGCGAAAATCACTCACCAGAAACAGCAGAGACCCCGGTCGGGCCAATCGCTGTAGGCGATGCAAGGCGGCTTCCAGGGTGTCCTGATCGCTTTGCGGAGCGGCTGCCGGTTGCTCCAGGGGTCGCCAGTCTTGCTGCTTGCCAGCCGCCTGCAACATGGCCAGCATGCTCTTACGGCCACGTAAAGGTCGGTACTCATGGTGTTCGTTATCGTTGAAGATCATGCCACCGACGCGGTCACCGTTATGCAGTGCGGTCCAGGCAAGCAGGGCCATGCTACGGGCGGCAATCACCGATTTGAAGGCGCCCACGGTGGCAAAATGCATACTTGGTCGGTAATCGAGCCAGACCAGCACAGGTCGTTCACGTTCGTCACGAAACAGCTTGGTGTGGGTGGTGCCGTTGCGGGCGGTGACCCGCCAGTCGATGGTGCGAATATCATCCCCCGGCTGGTAACGCCTGGACTCTTCGTACTCCATGCCCCGACCTCGAAATCGGGACAGGTGGCTGCCGCCCCGGGCCGCTGAGATATTGCCGGCACCCAGGCTCAGACTGCGGGCAGCATGCTGCAGAGCAAACAGCTGAGCAGGCTGGATGTCAACGCGCTCTGAGGCTGACAGGGTCGGTGCAGCCTGACTCATGGAATAGCGACGCGGTCGATCAGTTCGTCGATAATCTGTTCTACCGACACGCCTTCGGCTTCGGCTTCGTAGTTGAGGATCAATCGGTGACGGAGCACGTCGTGGCTAAGCGCCTGAACGTCTTCTGGTCCCACGTAATCCTTGCCGGCCAGCCAGGCGTGGGCGCGGGCGGTTCTATCCAGGGCGATGGTGGCGCGAGGACTGGCACCGTAGGCGAGCCAGCGAGCCAGGTCATCGCCATAGCGGCCCGGCTCTCGGGTGGCCATGATCAGCTCAACAATGTAAGCCTCGATCGATTCGCTCATATGTACCGCCAGCACCTGGTCACGGGCACTGAACAGGGTCTCCTGGGTGAGCTGCACCTGGGTTTTATCCTTATGCTGGCTGTCGGCCTCTTCACGAGCCAGGCGCAATATAGTCAGTTCGTCTGCGCTGTCCGGGTAGTCGATATTAACCTGCAGCAGGAAACGGTCGAGCTGTGCTTCCGGCAGGGGGTAGGTGCCTTCCTGTTCCAGCGGGTTCTGGGTCGCCATCACCAGGAACAGCTCCGGCAGCGCCCAGGTCTGGCTACCCACGGTGATCTGCCTTTCGGCCATGGCTTCAAGCAGAGCCGATTGCACCTTGGCGGGCGCACGGTTGATTTCATCGGCCAGCACCAGGTTGTGAAACAGCGGGCCTTTCTGGAAATTGAATGTGCCCTCCTGGGGGCGATAAATTTCGGTGCCGGTGAGATCCGCTGGCAAAAGGTCGGGGGTGAACTGTACTCGATGAAAATCGCCTTCCAGGGCATCTCCCAGAGATTTTATCGCCCGGGTTTTGGCCAGCCCGGGGGCGCCTTCAACCAGAAGATGACCATCGGCGAGCAGTGCAATCAACAGCCGGTTGATGAGATTTTTCTGGCCGATAATTCGGGATTGAATCTGCGTGTCAAGTTGCTGAAGTTGCTCAAGAGTGCTCATGGTTTGTCTGTCTTCTGTAAAAGTGAGTAACCCGGATATTTTCGCCAGCCTGAATTGACCGATGGCCGCGTCAATGGTTCCGCTGACCCGGCTGAATTAACTATCTGGGGCGCTAGCTGCTGAATTTCTAGTGATGGTGATGAGATGTGAATACTGACTTCTTAACTGACGCGGGTCATTTTGCCACTATCCACAGCAACGCAAACTACCGTCGGTTTAACCGTCAATGAATCGCAATAAATGAGGGATTGTAAATGACTGCACCGATTACTGATCGCGAAGTCAAGTGGGCCACACCGTTACCAACCCTGGACCCAGGGCCGTTAACTATTGAACCCTACGTATCGCCGGAGTTTTACCAGAAAGAAAAAAAGCACATATTCAAGAATGCCTGGCTGGAAGTCGCCCGGGTAGAGGAGATCCCGGAAAAGGGCGATTTCCTGGTCTCGAAAATGGAAAGCTGGGACAGCGAGATAATTCTGGTTCGCGGTAAGGACGACAAGATTCGCGGTTTTCACAATATCTGCCCCCACCGGGGGATGAAGGTCTCCCGTTGTCAGGACAGCGGCGGTCCCTTTGGCGATGCCGACGTTTACCAGAAAGGGCATGGTCATGTTTTTGTCTGTCCCTTCCATGGCTGGACCTACGACCTGGACGGTTCGCTGCGACCCATTGTTGGCGAAGAGTACATGGCCAAAGATTTTAAGCGCAGCGAAAATGGCGGAAATATCCGTCGATACCTGGAACGGTTTTATCTTCGTCCATTATCAGCAGCAACCGCCGCAAACCCTGAGAGAGTTTATTGACCCCCTGGCGCAGGATCTGGACGATTTCCCCTTCGCGGATTTCAACCATATCGCCCGCTATAGCGCTCGCTGCAAGTCCAACTGGAAGACGTTTATTGATGCGTTTCATGAGGCCTACCACGCGGTATTTCTGCACGGCCGGTCAATCCCCGACTGCGGTGCAACGCCCGAATATAGCGTGCCTAATTCGGCCCGTGTCTATGGGCCGCACCACTCGGTCTCGATGTGGGCGAATCCGCAACACCAGCCTACGCCGGCGGAGACTATCGCCTGGAAATACGGTGTCAGCTTTACCCCGGGTGATCAGAATTCAATGGGGGGATTAAACCCCAGTAATGACGACAACTGGTGGTTCGACATTAACGTGTTCTTTCCGAACTTTTTCGTGGATGTGGGCCCTGGCTGGTATTTCACCTATAACTTTCGTCCAGTGTCTGAAAACGAGACGGTCTGGATTATGAATATTTATCAGACTGACGCGAAAACACCTAGCGAGAAGATTGCCCAGGAGCACACCAAGGTAATCCTGCGCGATATCGTTTATGAAGACCTGAGCACCCTGGAAGACACCCAGGAGATGCTCCAGTCAGGAGTGCTGACCCACCTCAATGCAACCTTCGACCCGGAGGTGGCGGTGCGTCACCAGCATGCCACGGTGATGGAGTGGGTTAACCGGGGGGAAAGCGCATGAGTAATCATTTGCCCAGGGGTTTCGAGGCGCTGGAATTTTTGACCGATAAATGGCTGCTGGAGACCGAAAACGAACGTCACCGCACGCGACTGGCCAGCGATCCACTGGAACTGCAGAAGGTTTATGACACCCTGTTGCCGCGGATGGAAGAGATCTGTGATTTTCTCGATCAGTACCCACTCAATGATATGCCCTGGGCGGTCCACAACCTGATGACGCTGGCGCTGGTATTTATGGAAGTGTCGCCCAGTGTTGAAGTGTTTGGTGGCTCGCCAACGGTTCCTTTCGGGTTCGAGCCGGAGCGCTGGATCGTGCACTGCTAAGCAATACCAGGGCGCAATACCATAAGCACTGTCCCCTCAGGGGGCGGTGCTTTTTTTTTTGGCTTCCTCTTTTTTGCTTATCGGTTATTTCAAATTTGCAATCGTCGCTTCTCCGTCCGACAATGTCTATGATGTGGGCAAAAAAATTTCAGGCCGCCGCATCGACGGATGGGTCTAGTCTCAACAGGTGGGGAACCGATGGTACAGATAAAGGCTAGCCGTAGACGGGTGGCAATTTTAGGGTTGCTGTTGGTCTGCAGCCTGCCCGCAGTCGCTACGGCAGGGAATGCTTATGCCGACGCCGTGCTGGAAGCACTGGCTAAAAAGGGACTGCTGACCGCCCAGGAAGCTCACGACATCAAGCTCGAGGCGCGGCAGGCCGAACTGCGCGAGCAGAAATTGGCTACCCCTGATCCTGGCCAGACCCCTGCGGACGGGGGGCTGCTGGCAAAGGCGGCGACATCCGTGGCGGCATCGGTAAAACCCAAACCAGGGTTTCCCAGCTACCGGGTCTGGGGGCGGTTGCAGCCGCGTTATACCTATGTGCCATCAAAAGATGGCCGTGAAGGCACTAACTCGTTTACTTTTCGCCGTGCCCGTATCGGTCTGAAGGGTTATCTGGCCGACAAGATGCCGTTTCGTTACCAGTACGAAGCCTCTAACGAAATACCGGGGCTTTCCAACGCTACCAACCTGCTTGATGCCTGGGTCGGTTTTGAGCATTTTCGGGAGCAGGTTGGTGACATTATCATTGGCCAGCAGTTTGTACCCGGCTACACGCGGGCGCCGCAGTTGAGTGCCAGTGTTGAGCGTAAATTCTCTGAATTTCTCTCCCCCGGGGCTACCGGTCGCGCCCGCGGTATAAGCCTGCGTAGGGGTGATAACGGCCTGCCCGAGAGCACCAGTACAGGCATCTTAGATAACCATCTGTTATACGGAATCGGTCTGTTTAATAGTCCGGACCTGTCTCTGAACAACGATAACAATGAGATGCTGTTCTCTGCCACGCTCGGTTGGCGCCCTACCGGCCAGTCGGTGTGGCCGGATGAGTACGCGATTACAAAACGGGGGTTCAATTACGGTGTTAATGCGGCTTATGCCAGCTCCCGTGATACCTCTACGCTGGATACCGCCGTACAGGCGGCTAATCCGCTCAATAACGCGGTAGAGCTGGACAACGATTGGTATAGCCTGTTTTTTGATGTGGAATATGAACACTGGTTTGGCTGGGCCTCCTGGACCCGGTTTGTTTCCGATGCCCGCGATGGCCTGGTGATTGATACCGACGGACTAACCAGCGAATCACTGAGTTCATCGGCCTGGACAGTCGGCGGCAGTCGCACCTTTTTGATCAGCGGTAATCCGGATGTTCAGGGCTGGGGGCTGGCATTTCAGTATCAGCAGGTCGACAACGAGCACCCATCACGAACCCGGTTTTTTCGTACCCTTACCGGCCGATCAACCGGCGAACTGGCACGGGGTATGAATCGGGGTCAGGCATATCATGCGATGCTGACGATTATCCTTAACCGAAACGCGCGGATAATTAACGAATTCACCCACTATAACGGTGCCGACGGCAGCGTGGATCACGACTCAATAGTGAGCCAGCTGCAGATCGATTTTTAACCGGAGCAAGGAAACTATGACCGCCCATATAGCCCCCGTTGAGCAGCGGGAATCACCTTTACGTAGCCTGCTCAAGGCTTTCTCATGGCGCATCGTTGCCACCACTACCACAGCTTTAATCGCATTTTTCATCACCGGCGATGTCGCCACGGCGCTATCGATCGGCAGTATTGAATTCGTATTAAAGTTTTTTATTTACTACCTGCACGAGCGGGCCTGGCAGCTGGTGCCCCGTGGCACGTTCCGTCATATTGTCAAAAAGTGACAGCCGATCGTTCAGGGGGTTGCGTAGAGCCACACCTCGTAGCCGATAAATACCAGCAGTAACAGGCCGCCGGGGATGCGGCCGATTTTTCCGGCTGACATTCGAGAGCCCCGTGCCAACAGGTAAAGGGCCAGGCTCAGCAGCAGCATCAGTGGGTAATCGCGCAGCAGCATCGCCGATTCGATGGGCGTTGGTGCAATCAGGCCGGCGACCCCGATTACCGCCAACAGGTTAAACATATTCGAGCCGATCACATTGCCGATGGCGATATCGTCTTCACCTTTGCGTACGGCGGCCACCGAGGCGGCCAGCTCCGGCAGGCTGGTGCCAATGGCGACCACGGTTAAACCGATTACCAGGTCGCTAATGCCGAAATAGCTAGCAAACCCCACCGCTCCCCAGACCAGCATCCGCGAAGCAATCAGTAGCAGTACCAGCCCTGAAACCAGCCCCCAGATCGGCGCGCTAATGTTGCGGGATTCCAGCAGCTCGGGGGTCTGCTGGTCCGATAGCGCCTCCCCCAGCGGGTCACCGGGGCTGCTTTTTTTGCTCAGCCAGATGGTGGTCGCCATTAGAGCAACCATTCCCACAAGCAACAGCAGGCCATCGCTGCGGGACAGCTGCCGGTCGATCAGCAGTAGCAGGGTAAAGGCCATTACCAGCGCCATTAACGGAAATTCGCGGCGCAGAGTCTGGGAGTGGACTGCCAGTGGAGCGATCAGCGCGGTGAAACCGATGACTAAAGCAATGTTGGCGATATTGGAGCCGATGGCGTTGCCCAGAGCCAGACCAGGGTTGCCATTAATCGCTGCCATGGCGGAGACCAGAATTTCGGGGGCGGAAGTGCCGAAGGCGACAATGGTGAGGCCGATGATCATTGGCGATAGGCCGAGTCGAACCGCCAGTGCGGCAGCGGCATCGACAAAACGGTCAGCACTCCAGGCGAGCAGAGCCAGGCCAATCAAGAGCGCAGCTAAATGGATGAGTAAAGCAGACAAGGCGGAGGTCCGGGAAAAGGTGAGTCCAACGGTTGAGCGCGGCTGTTTTACCACAGGGACGACAAATACCCCATGTGGTGCCACTGCTGGATGATGGTTTCGGCTAATATTGGCCGCCATTTTCCCAGGCGAAATTTTTTATTCACTGTTTTAAAGAGGACGCCAGATGTCGTCATTGGCCGAACTGAAAGCGAAAACCCGCACGGCAGAACAGATTGCCGCTACCGTAAAAAATGGTGATGTGCTTGATTACGGTATGTCGATCAATCAACCAGATCTGTTTGATCAGGCTCTGGCCAATCGGGTCACCGAACTCAGGGATGTTTACATTCGTGGCACCCTCACGGTTTCTCCCCGTCAGGTGGTGCTGGCCGATCCGCGACAGGAGCACGTCAGTTACGATAACTGGCATTTTAGTACCTGGGACCGTCGCCAGTTTGATCAGCATCGGGTCAGTTATATACCGTTTAATTTTGGCGAGTCGCCGCAGATCTATCGGGACTATCTCGAGATTGACCTGCTGGTAATAAAAGCCACCGCCATGGATCGCCACGGTTATTTCAATTTTGGTGCCAGTAATGCCATGGTGCGGGTGGCGTGCGAGATTGCCAAACGGGTGGTGGTGGAGACCAGCACCGCCTTGCCGCGTTGCTATGGTATCGAAAACGCCGTGCACATCAGCGAAGTGGATGCGGTGATTGAAGGCGACAACCAGCCGCCGGTTGAACTGCCCAGCGGGGCGATTACTGATATTGACCGCACCGTGGCGGATTACATATTGCAGCCCCACCCCCAACCAGCCTCCAACCCCACACCCACACCCCCCCACCCCCCCCCCCACACACCCCCCCCCCCCCAAACCCCCCCAAAACACCACCCCCACCACACCCACCACAA
>JAYNPV010000014.1:21383-22121 GCA_038113925.1 Gammaproteobacteria bacterium
GATTACATATTGCAGGAGGTCGGCGATGGTGCCTGCTTGCAGATTGGCATTGGCGGCATGCCCAACGCGGTCTGTAGCGCGCTGGCGGATTCCCCCATTAAAGACCTGGGGGTGCACACGGAAATGTTTGTCGATGGCATGGTTGACCTGGCCGAGCGGGGTAAGCTCAGTGGCGCCCGAAAGAGCAGTTATCGCGGCAAAATTGCCTACAGTTTTGCCCTCGGCAGTGGCCGTTGTTACGACTTTATCGACCAGAACGAACAGTGCATCAGCCTGCCGGTTAACGAGACCAACCTGCCAGAAAATATTGCCCGCAACAGCAATGTAGTCTCGATCAACAACGCCATGCAGATTGACCTCAGCGGACAGGTTTGCAGCGAGAGCGCCGGTTATGCCCAGCGCACCGGTACCGGCGGGCAGCTGCAGTTCGTCCGTGGGGCGGTGATGTCGCCGGGAGGTAAGTCTTTTATCTGTTTGTCGTCCCGGTTTGTGCGCGGTGACAAGGCCCGGTCGCGCATCGTGCCGGGGGTGGAGCCGGGCACGGTGGTCACCACGCCGCGCACCGATGTCATGTACGTGGTCACCGAATACGGCATTACCAATCTCAAGGGTAAAAGTGTCGCCCAGCGGGCAGAGGCGCTGATCGCCCTGGCTCATCCCGATGATCGCGAGCCGCTTCACCAGCAGGCGCGTGAAGCCGGGCTGTTAAATCGCAAATACTGGTAATCGACAGGGCAT
>JAYNPV010000015.1:0-764 GCA_038113925.1 Gammaproteobacteria bacterium
CTCGCAACCCTTGCCTGGAGAGTGAAATGGAAACCGTGGAAATACGCAAAATTCTGATACCGCTCGATTTTTCTACCGTTTCGCTGGGGGCGCTGGCCCACGCCGAGGAACTTGCCCATCGCACCGCTGCCGAGATGATCCTCCTCTATGTGATCGAACCCGTGGTGGCGACCATGGAATTCAATACCGCCGGGATCATCGAAGCCAACCAATTGGAGCGCGTCAATACCCGATTAACGGATCTGTGCGCCGCTGAGGTGAGACACGGTGTGAACGCGGTGACCCAGGTCGAAGAAGGCGAAGCGGCCGCCACCATTATCCGCGTGGCGGCTGAACGCGAGTGCGACATGGTGGTGATGGGAACCCATGGCCACTCGGGGTTTCGCCATCTATTGTTGGGTAGCAAGGCCGAACGGGTGGTTCGCGGGGCCGGTTGTCCGGTTTTAACCGTCGGGCCAATCAACGACTAACCCCTCCAGGGATATGACAGGAGAAACAGCATGGGTAAGATAGCGATTAACAACATTCTCGTACCGGTGGATTTTTCTGACCCCGGCGTCAAAGCGCTCACTTATGCAGCGAAGATGGCCAATCTGTTCGACGCGACCGTCCTGCTTGCCTACGTTATCGAACCGGTGCCGATGCCTGCCGAATTAAGTATGGCAGCCGCCTATGACCCCGATATCGAGGAGCGGGCACTGGAGCGGCTGGCGTTAATCAGTGAGACTCACTTTGCCGACTGTCATCGGGAAACGCCGATCATA
>JAYNPV010000015.1:774-11596 GCA_038113925.1 Gammaproteobacteria bacterium
CACCTGCTGCTCGGCAGTACGGCTGAGTATGTGGTGCGTTCGGCACCCTGCCCGGTACTGACAATCCGTCACGACGACTAGCCCGGCCGGAAGCTGTTTCACCCAAACAGCACGTGGGTAGGCTTTATCGAGGCAATCGGTTTTAACGCTGTCCGATCGGCTGTTAATCCTGCGTCAGTGTCCGAGCGCCCGGTTTTTCAGCGGACCGCTCAACGCTGACCCGGCTTGCTCGCCGGTTTGGGATTCACTAAAGTGCCCGAATTGCGGCAGCATCTGTACTATTATTGCTGTTGGGAGCCTGGTAATAGTCATTGCAGGTCCGCGATAGCGGCCATTATTTTCTGCAACAAGGCGAACCGAGCGCGCAGTCACAGGGGAGGTGCATGAAAGGAATTCGCTGCTGGGGATGTCAGTTAACCGGAGTGGTCTGCACACTAGTGGTACTTCTGCCCTTGCCGGGCGGCGACCTGAGGGCTCAGCAGAGTGCAGCGCCTATTACCACGGTCACGGTTAAGCAGGCGCCACTCAAGGGTCACCTTAAACTCACTGGCAGCGTCGAAGCTCGGCGTCATAGTGTGCTTTCGGCCGAGCTGTCGGGACTGGTCAGCGAGTTGTATGTCGATGACGGTGACCCCGTATCTGCTGGCGATCTGCTGCTGAAACTTCGAGATCAACCGTCGCAACTGCAGGCTGACTTTCAGCGGGCGGGTCAACGGCGAGCCGATGCCAGCGTCAAACTGGCCAGGCTAAAGGAGAAGCGTCAGGGTGAACTGCTCCAATCCCAGGCGGCCGCGCAGGATAGTTACGATATTGCCGAAGCCGAACTGCGCCGCGCCAGTGCGGATCTGGCCGCTGCCCGGGCCAGAGTTGCCCTGATCGAAGATGAGCTGCAACGCCATCGGGTAAAAGCGCCCTTTGCCGGGGTTATCAGTCGAAAACAGACCGAAGTGGGCAGTTGGGTGCGACCCGGTGATCCGCTGCTGAACCTTGATGAAATGGCGGTGTTGCGCATTACAGCGCCGCTGCCACAACGGTATTTTTCCCAGGTGGAGGAAGGCAGTGAGGTGATGCTGCAATTCCCGGCGCTGCCAGGTGAACAGGTGGCGGCGACGGTGAGCCGCAAGGTCACTGCGGCCAACCCCACCAGTCGGACTTTTCCGCTGCTGATTGACTTGCCCAATCCTGATAATCGGCTGGCGCCGGGAATGTCGGTGGATATTTACCTGCAGTTGGCGGGCGCTGATCAGCCGGTGCTTCAGGTGGCGGTTGATGCGCTGGTGCGGCGGGCCGATGGTTCCACCCTGCTCTGGAAGGTGGTGGGTGAAGGCGAGCAGGGTGAGGTTGCTCCGGTGGCGGTGTCCACTGGCCGCGCGGTGGGGGGGTTGATTGAAATTACCGACGGCCCGATTGCGGCGGGAGATCGTGTCGTCGAACAGGGCAATGAGCGAATGCGGCCGGGATTGCCGGTACGTATTCTCGCCGAACACTAGCGCGCAGGCAGGCAAAACAGACCATGTTTCGGGCTGCGATCAATAACGGTGTCATCGTTGCCGTTGTCGCACTGGTGGTGATTGTGCTCGGCCTGGTGTCGATCTTTCGTGTACCGGTGCAGATGATTCCCGATATGGACCTCACCACCCTGACGGTGGAAACCGCCTGGCCCGGGGCCTCTCCGCAGGATGTTGAGCGGGAAATCATTGTCGAACAGGAAGAATTCCTGCGCACTCTGCCCAACCTGCAGAAAATGACCTCCATCGCCAATACCGGCATGGCGGTGGTGGAGCTGGAGTTTACCCTCGGCACCGATATAAACGAGGTGCTGATCCGTACCAACAATGCCCTGGCGCAGGTGGAGGATTACCCCCCGAACGTCGATGAGCCGCGGATTCTGACTTCGGCTTTTTCCGACAACTGGTTTATTTTCTATATCGCCGAGGCGGCGCAGGGTAACCCGCTCGGTGTCGATATCCAGAATGAACTGGATTACCTGGAAGACCATGTAAAAACCGCCATTGAGCGTGTTCCTGGTGTCTCCGAAGTGCGTATTGACGGCGGTATGAATCGGCAGGTTCGGGTCTATATCGACCCGGCAAAACTGGCGCAGCGAGAGATCACCCTGGGGGAGTTCCGCCAGGCGCTGATACGGCGTAATCGAGATGTTTCCGGCGGTGACCTGGATGCCGGCAAGCGCCGCTATCTGGTTCGTACCGTGGGCCGTTTCGAGTCAGTGGCAGACATCGAAAACAGCGTGATCGCCCGTCGCGACGGCGAACTGATCTATATGCGTGACCTGGGCTATGCCGAAATGACCGTCGGTGAACAGCGCACTGAATCCCGTTACAACGGCGAGCAGGGGCTGATGCTGAATATCAAGCGTCAGCGGGGTGCCAATATCATGGAGGTTGCCGACCGGGTTGCCAAGGTGGTGGATGAGCAGATCAATCCGGAGGTGATGGCTCCCCGCGGACTCTATTTGCGGTTTTTGCATGCCGATACCATTTATATTGGTCAGGCGGTCAATGTCCTTGCGTCCACCCTGTTTCTGGGGGCACTGTTGGCTTTGGGGGTGCTCTATCTGTTTCTGCGCTCCGCCTCCTCAACCTTGATTGGGGCGATGGGTATTCCGGTCTGCACCATCGCTGCTTTTTTGGGGCTGCTGCTGACCGGGCGAACGATTAACGTCATCTCCCTCTCCGGGGTGGCCTTTGCCATTGGTATGACCCTCGATAACAGCATTGTGGTGCTGGAAAATATTCAGCGTCACCGACAGATGGGCAAGGAACGGTTTGATGCAGCCCTGACCGGGGTGCGGGAAGTCTGGACCGCCGTGCTGGCCTCAACCTTGACCACCATCTTCGTATTCGTGCCGCTGATCACCATGCAGGAAGAGGTCGGTCAGCTCTATTCTGATATTGCTATCGCCATTTCTGCATCCATTATATTTTCCATGCTGGTGGCGATTACTCTGGTGCCTTCGGCGTCGGCCAACCTGACGGGGGCCGGGGTCGGGATGGCCCAATCCAGCGGTTTTCTGAACCGGGCGGGGGCCGGGTTTAGTCGCCGGGTGATGGGGTTTGTCGAATGGCTGATGGGCGGCATTGAACGCCAGGTGATTCTTATTGCAGTGACGCTGCTGCTGGCAATTGCACTGGTGATGGGATTAACGCCGAAAGCTGAATACCTCCCCGAGGGTGAGGAGCCGATCACCTTCACGCTGCTGTTTCCACCCCCCGGCTATAACCTGCAGCAGATGATCGATCTGGAACAGCAGATGATTGATACCTTCGTGCCTGAGGTGGGTGCCGATCCGCAGTTGTTCCACAGCGGCCAGCGCCCCGTGCCTGCAGTACGCTGGTTAATCAGTACCGCCAGCCCATCGAATGTGTTCATGATCGGCGGCACCAGCGACCCAGCAGATATCGACGCCATGATCGACATTCTCACCGAGAAAAATGCCAGTTACCCCGGCATGATCGCCTTCTCTGCTCGCGGTTCACTGTTTTCCGGCAATGAGGGCGGCACCCGCAGCATGGATCTGGAAATCAGCGGCCCCGACCTTGAACCCCTGTTCGGGGTTGGTCTCAAGGCCTTCTTGCGTGCAAAACAGGTGCTCAATGATCCGCAGATTAAACCCTCGCCCTCTTCCCTGAGCCTGGGGCAGCCGATGGTGGAAATCCGCCCCGACTGGGAGCGCGCCGCCGAACTTGCGGTCAGCGCCGACGACCTGGGTTACCTGGTGTGGGCGCTGGCCGACGGTGCTTATCACGATGATTTCTACCTGGCCGATGACAAGATCGATATTTATATCTACAGCACCACCGGCACCGTCAGCCGACCCGAAGACCTGGCAGAATTGCCGATCTACACCGGATTGGGAGAGGTGGTACCGCTGAGCGCCGTGGCCGAGGTGCAGCAGACAGTGAACACCGAGACCATCCGCCGGGTGAACGGCGAGCGCACCATCACCCTGTCGGTGGTTGCGCCGCGAGACATGCCGCTGGAAGCGGCGGTTGAAAAGGTGCAGCTCGAGGTGGTTGATGCCCTTAAGGCAGAAGGGGTGCCGCCGGGTATCGACCTTAAAATCGCCGGGGCCAGTGACAAACTCACCGCGACCCGCACGGCCCTGACTGGCAACATGACACTGGCGGTCTTGCTTGCCTATCTGCTGATGGTGGCGATCTTCCGCCACTGGGGTTATCCGGTGATTATCATGCTCACCGTCCCGCTGGGCATTGCCGGCGGTATTTTTGGCCTCTGGCTGATGAACCTGTTACCAGGCGTTCATCAGCCGTTCGATATGATTACCATGCTCGGGTTTCTGGTACTCATCGGCGTGGTGGTGAACAACCCGATACTGCTGGTGGAGCAGGCGTTACAGAATCGTCGCGCCGGGATGGAGATCGCCCGATCGGTGATCGAGAGCACCCGCACCCGTGTACGGCCGATCATGATGACCACCTTCACCACGCTCGGTGGCCTGGCGCCGCTGGTTTTCCTGCCCCGCGCCGGCACCGAGCTCTATCGTGGTCTGGGGATTATCGTGCTATTCGGGCTACTGTCCTCGACCCTGCTGACCCTGACTTTTATGCCATCGCTGCTGGCATTGATGTTAAGACTGGGTGAGCGGATGAAGGCGGGGATCGGGATTAAGGCCGCAGGCGGGGGTGGCCTTTCCGGGCGGTGAGGGTTTGGGTGTCAGCTAATCAGGCGACGCTTATGGGAGCACCGGCGCTGCGATATTTACCGTTTTTCGGTCGCTAACCAGGCGGTTGCCGCATCGGCATCGCGGAATATTCTGACCTCCCAGAGGGCGGGCGTGTAAGCCGCGTAAATTTTCGACATTCCGAACACCAGATCACTCGGGCAGATCATCGCGACCTTGACCTCGGCAGCCGTTCGGGCGGCCTGCTTGTCCATCTCTGCCAGGGTTTGGGATTCGGCTGCAGAAATCCGGTAATCAGTGACTGCGCCAAGATCGACTAACTGAGACCGTAACTCCGGCAGTCGGGGGTCGTCGATGACCAGCCGGTTTGCCTTGATGCACTCGGCACCCGAGACAATTCCATTGCCGGTGAAGCAGACGCTGTGGCGATCGGTCCAGTTAACTTCCAGCGGCATCTCAAACTCCTTTTTGAGGCTCCAGGCGATTATCTTATTATATAGGGTTAGGCCGTTATGTTAAAAAATTATTCTTCCACGAAAGGGTTCACAATAAGCGCACCACCCCTGCATCGCCATCTACTTCCAGCTCTATCCCATCCCTGATTACTTCGGTACCGACCTCCGTGCCAATCACCGCAGGGATACCAAACTCCCGCGCTATCAATGCCGAGTGGGTGGTCACACCCCCGACATTCGAGACGATAGCCGCCGCCCGACTGATCGCGGAGTTCATCGCCGGGGTGGTGGCGTGGGCCACCAGTATCTCTCCCGGTTGCAACTGCTCGACGTCTGCGGGGAGGCGAATTACCCTGGCGCGACCGCGGGCGGTTCCGCTACTGGCCGCAGCGCCGGTGAGGGATCTGTCCGCAGCGATTTTCCCGCCGGTGAATCCCTGGTTCGACCAGGTTTCGTCATTGAGCGATGGAATTCTGGGTGGCGAGTTGAGCGTTTGCTGCTGCAGCCAGGCTTCCCGGCGTTGGTCAGCGATTTCCGCCGGATTGCTCTGTTCGACCCCGGAAGTGGGAATCGACCCGGACAAAGATTTTATTTCCTGCCAGGTCAGAAAAAAGAGCTGTTCCGATTGAACCAGTTGACCGGTTTCAACCAAGCGGTCGCCCAGTTGCAGTAAGGCTGGCCGCAGTTCGCCGAAGGCACGCTGAAAATTCCAGTTAACCTGTTCCCGATTGGCGGCCAGAGTTTGAGTGAAAGTCAGGATACGGCGAAACAGCGGACCGACCAGGGCTTTTTTTTCCACCGTTTGAATGGCCGCCCGGGTAGCGGCTACGCGTTTATTCGTCGCCCGTTCCGCCCGTTCTATCGGCGACGTTTGCGGGGTCGACAGATAGTTTTCTATGGCGGATAACATACGACTGGGCTGTTCGCGTAGTAGGGGGTAAACCGGGTCAATGGAGTCCAACAGATGACCGTGGCGTCGGTAATAAGCATCGACCAGGGGAGCGATGCCTGGATCAGCGATCTGTTCAGCCACCGGCGTTGTTAAGTGTAGGTCGCGTAATGCCTCAGCGATTTCCCAGAGTTGCTGTTCGGCATCGATCTGGGGGCCGGGGTAACCATAGAGGAGTACGTGAACCGGGAACCGGGCATCGGGGATAAACTTGTTATAAAGACCCCCGAGCAGGAACACATCATCCCCGCCAAAGGCGACCGGGTACCACCACTCTGCGGCATAACTGACCAGCAGTTCAATGCGCCCGATAAGTTCAGTCTGTGAAAGTTGATCCACCGGTTTGCGGTCCAGATCAGCCAGCAGTTGATCAAACAGTGGCTCGGCGTTGGCCAGCCAGTCTGCATACCAGCGAGGCTTGAGCAGTGCCCGCACCAGGAAATGTGCCATGCCGGGCAGGGTGCTGGATTTCTTCACATCAGTTCGGCTATAGAGATAACCGTGCTGAACGCTGAACCAGGGCTCGCGCACTTTGAGTGCCCGCGGGGCCATCCCCCGCCAGGGAATAATGCCCAGTCCGGCGTTCTCCTTTGACTCCACCATGCGTGGCAATATCAGGGTTTCAAACAGCGGCGAGATGGGCCCGCTGAGCCATTCGCCAATACGCCAGTCACGGAGCCAGTGGGCGCCAGCGACCGGGTTAGGCCATGGGGTGTCGGTAGCTTTATCCATCCTCTTCTCCAGCTAGGGGATGTCGGTGGTATCAGACTAATCTAATTTAGCCGTGGGTAATAGTAGGGTAAATTGTCCGGGCAGATTCGGGCAGACACCCCAGGGAGCGCGACAAACGGATGAAATATCTTCGCTGGTTAAGCAAGGGAGCGCTCGGGCTGGTGGCGCTGGCGCTGCTGACAGTGGCGGGATTGTGGTTGTTCCTGCCGGATCAGTATGTAGTAAATACGCCAGTGCTGGCGCTGTTCCAAACCCAGCCACTGGATCGGGAGGCGATGGATAGCCGGCTGGATCTGCCGGACGGATTTTCCTTGTCCCTTTATGCCACCGGGCTTGACGGCGTGCGAGTGATCCGTTTTACCCCGGTGGGGGATTTGATCGTCAGTACCCCGCGCACCGGTCAGGTCTTGTTACTGCGCCAGCACCCCGCCGGTGGGGTTGAAAAGCAATTGTTGTTGGATAACCTCAACCGACCCCATGGAATAGAGGTGCACGATGGCTGGCTCTATGTGGCTGAAACCGATGCGGTGGGTCGCGCCGAGTTTGATCCACAAAGCGGCACCGTAACGGGAGAGTATCGGCAAATCGTCGCCGATATTCCCGCCGGCGGCATGCACTGGACTCGAACGGTCAGGCGCGGCCCCGATGGCTGGTTTTATCTCACCGTCGGTTCCAACTGTAACGCTTGTGAAGACCTTCCCCTGCGTGCCGCGATGCATCGTTTTAAGGCCGATGGATCGGGGTTTGAAACATTTGCTACCGGCTTACGCAACGCGGTGGACTTTGACTGGGCGCCCTGGGATGACGCCCTTTATGTGACCGAAAATGGTCGCGATCTGCTGGGCGATGATCTGCCGCCCTGCGAGCTCAACAAAGTGGTAAAAGGCGGCTTTTACGGCTGGCCCTACAGTTGGGGTGATCGGCAGCCCGACGGAGGTTTCGGGGCTGAATACTCGGTACGGGTGAAGGAATCGATTGGTCCGGTGCATGGTTTTAAGGCTCACACGGCTCCGCTGGGCATTGCTTTTCTGAACGGCGAACACTTACCGGATGAGTTTGAACGTAGCGCCCTGGTCGCCCAGCACGGCTCCTGGAATCGAACCAGCAAAGCGGGTTACCGACTGGTTTCGCTGCATTGGGACGCCGCCGGTGGCATCACTGAACGCGATTTTCTCACCGGTTTTGAAGTGAATGAATCCGTGATTGGTCGGCCAGCGTTTGTCGCCCAGGGGCCCGATGGCGCCATCTATATTTCCGATGACTTTACCGGCTCCATATATCGGGTGGTCTATGGCGAACAGGAGAGAGTACTTACCCGGCATTCATCAGCATCCGCCAGGCAGCGGCCGCTGGAACCCTTGCCAGCGGCCAGTGCAGACCAGATCGCCCGGGGCAGACAGCTTTATCAGCAGTACGACTGTGGCAGTTGTCATGACCCGGAGCGCACCGCGCCGGGCGTGGTTATCGTGCCGCTGATTAATTTGTCAGACCGTTACAGTGGTCGTAGTCTGGCCGATTTCTTCGTCACCCCGACACCCCCCATGCCGGCTTTTCCATTAACCGATGAGGAACGTCAGGCGATTGCGGGTTACCTGCTTGATGGACCCTAAGCTGCTGACATAGACCCGAGATTCCTTTTTTATTCCGCCCCATTAAGGATTTTAAAGATAAACAGATGAATCTCGTCCGACGAAAGGTGATGAAATTGTCTGACCTGAATGGCACTAAGTTAAGCCCCCTTGGGGATAATTTAACCAACACTCCGTTCGTCCTGAGCCTGTCGAAGGGCGCCCTTCGACAGGCTCAGGACGAACGGCATCTAAGGCTCGTCCCGCCGGTAGCAACTTGCGAATGACCCTGGCTGCAAGGGTCTGACACCATCCCGCGATTCTCGGCAAACACAATTAACTAAGTGTCATTCAGGTCTGACTCTCAGTGATGATTTTCAGAGATTAACGGCCCCCGTCGGTACGCCATAAAACTCATCATAGGGGAAATCGCTGTTCAGCTCCCGCAGGTGCTGACGGCAGTGGTCATCGATACGAGTCTGCTGTTTGGGTGACAGTAGTTCCCCTGAATTACCTTTTTTGCCGCTACGGATCATTTTGCTGTGGGGCGGGCTAAAGGGGGTACCGACGCCTTGATGATATTTATGGTCGTTGTCTTTCATATGCTGGTAGGCACTGAGGTCATCCACTCGGGTGAGTTCCTCGTCGTTCAGGTCAACGCCTAAAAACCGGGTCAACTTCTTGATTACCGCGGGTTTGTCGCTGTTAATCTGTTCGTAGGTGATGAAAAGAACATTGTCCCGGACCCGCCACGGCCAGTAGCTGGCGGTGAACTCTGCCCAGGGACCCCAGAAGGCGTCGTCAGACAGGTAGATATCCAGCCAGGTTTCGAGACTCGGGCGCAGTTTTCCCAGCATGGCGTGGGCGATGAAATGGTAGCTCGACACAAACACATCCTTGGGATCACGCACCACGCAAATATATCTGGCTTCCTGGTTGTAGGGGATGTACTGCGCCGCGCCATGAGTTTTTATCACCCGCAGTCCCGTTGGCGAGAGTTGGAGCGGTCGAGGGTCATCAAGCGGCATGCGCAGTTTGGGATTGGGGCCTTCGTTCCAGGGGATGACATCGTAAATATTGGCGTATTCGCCGTGACCCCGATGGGCGATCTGGTGAGCGATTTGCATCATCCAGTGGGTGCCGCTTTTAAAGTAGGAGCAGACCAGTACATCACTGGCGGTCGGGGTATAGCCATCAAAGGAGTGTTCGACATTGGCGGCGAATTTTTGCATGACCGGGCGAAAGCGACTCAGGAACAACTTGCGTTCCAGGCCGATTAGCCGCGAAGCGCCTAGTATTGCTCGCGCTATTGGTATTTTCCGGCGTAACTGCTGCCGTTTTTGGTTGACCAGTGCCCGCTGAATTTCTCGTTGCTGATGAATGTCGTCAAAAGAGATATTGTCCATTCCTGCTCCGGTCAGGTGAGTTTCGGCTTAGCAGTCAGTATGAGCGCGGCATGCCCAGATCATGTTGAGCCACCGTGTTGAGTACCATTTCGTCGCTGATCGGCACCATGCGGGTGCCGCGCAGGTTGCGGTAAATACGCTCGACGCCGGATTCGGCAATATAACCGGCACCGCCCAGGGTCTGGATGGCCCGGTCTGCGGCGTACAGGGCCGCATGGCTGGCGGCGTGTTTGGCCATCACCGTGGCGACTCCGGCATCGGCGCCCTTGTCGAATAGCCAGGCGGCCTCGTAAAGTTTCAGTCGCGCGCATTCCAGCTGGATGCGCGCCTCGGCCAGCGGGAACTGCAGGCCCTGATGGGTGGCCAGGGGTGCTCCCCAGACGGATCGATCCTGGGCGTACTCCACGGCTTTGCGAATGGCGTAATTGCCGATGCCGACGTTGAGCGCCGAGATTACCAGCCGCTCCGGGTTGAGTACCTTATAGAGCAGTCGCCAGGCATTGCCCTGTTCGCCGATAACGTTTTCCGCCGGAATCCGGTAACCGTCGAGGAAGACGGCGTTGGTATCCATATAATTGGTGCCCATTTTCTTGAAGGGGCGATATTCGATGTTGGAATCCGGCAGGTTGCCCAGTAACAGCGTTATACCGGCCATCCGGTTTTTCTCATCGCGTTTCTCAGTTCGGCAGAGCACCGCCAGGCGTTTGGCGATCGCCATGTTGGAGATGAATACTTTCTGGCCGCGGACAACAAACTCGTCGCCATCGCGTTCGGCAAAGGTTTTTATGTTGGTGACGTTGGAGCCGGAATCCGGTTCGGTAAAGGCACCGGCCCAGAGCTCGCCCTTGACCAGCGCGGGCAGTAACGTCTGCTTCTGTTCCGGCGTGCCGCCGCGGTCGATGAGAAAACCGCCAAATACCGGTCCGGCAACAAATATACCCGCGCCGTCGGCAGAGCCGACTTCCCCAAAAGCTTCGGCCGCCAGACATAGTTCGAGTACTCCCAGTCCGCTGCCGCCGTACTACTCCGGCATGGTCATGCCCAGCAAT
>JAYNPV010000015.1:11606-12858 GCA_038113925.1 Gammaproteobacteria bacterium
CCAGCAATCCCTGTTCGGCCAGCATGGTGGCGAACTCTGCCGGGTGGCGTTTTTGCTGATCAATCTCATTCCAGTAGCTGTCGTCAAAATTGCTGCCAAGCTTGTGGCAGAGGTCCTGGATAGCGCGTTGCTCTTCGCTTAGATCAAATTCCATTCGCTGATACCTTGTTGATTAGTGGGTTTCGGGCGGGTTTTCACGCAATTTTCTGCGGCTGACTTTGCCGGTATTGCCTCTGGGCAGTTCGTCGACAAACCGATACTCGCGGGGTCGGGCGAAGTCAGCCAGGTCACTGGCGTGGACATGGGCGTCGAGCTCGTCGGCGTGGACGTCTTCCCGTTTAACCACGTAGGCAACCACTTTCTGTCCCCACTGGTCATCGGCCAGGCCGATGACGGCGGCTTCGCTTACCGCCCTGTGGCTCATTACCGCCTCTTCGACACTACTGGGTAGAATGTTCATCCCCCCGGAGATGATCATATCGTCGACTCGACCGCGCAGATAAATGTAGCGATCGCTATCGATTACTCCCATATCCCCCGAGCGCCACCACGGCCCCTCAAAGACTTTGCGGGCAAGTTCTGGTCGATACCAGAATCCCACCGCCAGCGACGGGCCGCGCAACAGGACTTCTCCCTCTTCGCCGTCAGCAACAATATCGTCGACGCTGCCACCGGGATCGACCACCCGGACGTCAGCATTGAGCATCGGCCGGCCGACGCTTTCGATACGGTTTGCCTGTTCAAACTCATGGGGAAACATCACCGTGCCGGCCGAGCAGGACCCGGATTCGGTGCTGCCATAGATGTTTTAGACGTTCGCGGAAATGCGTTCACGGATTTCCCGTAATGTCGAGGTGTCGATGGGTTCACCGGAAAATCCGGCAGCGGTGATCGAAGACAGGTCGTAATCGTCTATGCCGTGCTTGAGCAGCATGCGCCACATGGTGGGGGCTAGAAAGGCGTGGGTAAACCTTTCCGTTTCGACCGCCTGGAGGAATTTCTGTGGACCCCAGTGGGTCATGAAGGTCATTTTTGCGCCGGCATTGATCACCGGCAGGGTGACATTGAACCAGGCGATGAAGGAAGTAGAGAGCATGTTGCTCATGCCGTCGGCCGGGGTCATGCGCCACAGATAAGCACCGCCGCGAGCACTCTCCATCAGGCTTCTGTTGCTATGCATCACCCCTTTGGGGATGCCGGTGGTTCCCGACGATAAAGCAATCAGGGCGATGTCGTGTTCATAGAGTTCCAT
>JAYNPV010000015.1:12868-16119 GCA_038113925.1 Gammaproteobacteria bacterium
GGTCACGGGGAATCACCGGATCGTCACCGGCTTCCCGTTCTTCGTCCGGGGTCATTGCGGAAATGGTTCTCACCCACCCGGTGATCAGCGGGTTGCGCAGTTTCAGTTCCCCGGCGATCGGGGCGAAGGCCCCGTCATAGGCCAGAACCCTGGGCGAGAGACTCTCCAGCACCGCGCTCAGATTTCCGACGGATTCACGGACATGCAGCGCCACCGGAATTGCCCCGAGTTCAATGGCGGCAAACAGAGCTACTGCATGTTGCACCGATGACACCGTCATTAGCGCAACCCGGTCGCCCTTGCGTACTCCAAGTTTGTGGTAGAGCCCGGCACAGCGTTGCACCTGATCCAGTAGTGTTGGATAGGTGTAACGGTATAGCTCGTCAACCACACTTTCCCGTTCCGGTGACCAGGCCGCGGCCCGGTGCAACATATCTCTGACGGAAATATCCCTAGAACGCATATTCCTCCTCCCTAAATGCCCATTTTTTTTTAAGTGTCGGCATTGTCAAGCTTGACCCGGAACAACCGGGCGGATTTTTATTTTGGATTCAGCAGTAGCGACGACTCGTGGACGTCATTGTTAATCATACGTAACCGCGGCGCGATTTGGGCAGATGCTGGATTGTGCAAATAATGCTGAAATTTCCGACAAGATGTCGAAAATATTTACATATTAGTGTCAACTTATTTAACAAAAACAATGACCCTTTTAGGAGATTGGTGTTTAAGTGTTTGTTTTTTTTATAAAAAAAAGTTGGCATTATGCTTGCTTTGGTTATGGTCAGAAGTGTGTGTCACAAAAATTAAAAGGAATGGTAATCATGAAACAGACAGGAATAATCAGTCGATCCAGCTTGGCCATGATGTTGGTCTGCTCGTTGGGGACAGGGGTAGCCTCCGCGGGTCCGGTCTCTTACTGGGCAGCGAATGGATTTACCGACTTTACCAAGCCAGATAACGGCAGTAATGGTGAAGACTGGGTGGGCAACAACGGCTTTGTAGGACCCGGTTATGGTGGTCAGGCATTTGACGCCGAGTATCTGTACTACAAACAAGTCGGTAATACTTTGTCCATTGGTTTACAGACCGGTTTCGATCTTTCTGATGGTTACCAGAAACACGGAAATCTGCATTACTATGCCGGTGATCTGGCACTTTCCTTTGATAATCACGCCACCATGGGAGCCGGATCGGGGACCACTTTTGAGTACGGTATTGACTTCGGTTTTAAAACACGGGGTTACTCGGGCAGGCATCATAGTCTGACTGACAGTAGTACTGCGGGACTCATCGATATGGGCACTGGAACGGGTACGGACGCCGCCGGAGTCTACAGCGTAACCGGATGGAGTAACGATGTCGTTGCCGCCCACCATGATTCCGATCCCTTTGCCATGAATGACGGTAGTTTGGTAACCGGGTTGATTGATAACCTCTATGGAATGGAAGGTGACAGCCACTATCGTGTCGTCTCTTTTGATCTGGCTGCATTGGGACTGAGTGGCGACCTGGGCATCGATGCCCACTGGACCATGAACTGCGGCAACGACAGTGTCGATGGTCATTTCAGCGCTTCAGTGCCGGAACCCACTACCCTGCCGCTACTGGGCCTGGGGCTCCTCGGGTTGATCGCCGGACGCAAAAAACTGGCTAAATAATCGACAATAGCCTTTATCAGCACCTAACCCCGGTGGTCGGACAGACTACCGGGGTTTTTTTTGGCTTTCAAAAAGACCTATATTGATAATCGGCTTCACTGGTTCATGAGTGCCCGATATCGCTGTTACCAACCACACAACGGGTGTCGGTGGGGTAATCTGACTCCGGCCTGATTCACCATGCGGGCATTATCTTGGAAGGAATGTGTTGAATACCGCTGACACGGTTTTGGCTTTGGGCGTTATTTTCATGTTCGGCGTGGCAGCCGACCTGCTCGGGCGCAGCACCTTTCTGCCCCGAGTGACCACCCTGTTGGTGTGTGGCATTCTGGTCGGGCCAGTGGGGTTTGATTTTCTGCCTGCATCGATTACCGGTGCAGTGGATATCATTACCACCATGACCCTGCTGATGGTGGGCTTTTTATTAGGGGGGCGACTCAACAAAAATACCTTTGAGGTGTCCGGTCGGGCGCTGTTCGGGGTATCGTTGGTGGCGGCTTTAGGGGCAGTGGTAACGGTAACGGCCGGGTTGCTGTTGATCGGTTTTGATCCGGGGTTGGCACTGTTGTTTGGTTGTATTGCCTCGGCAACGGCCCCTGCGGCCACACTCGATACCATTGTGGAGGGTGAATACACCGGGCCCTTCGCAGATTTGTTAGCTGCGATCGTTGCGCTGGACGATGCCTGGGCGCTGCTGCTGTTCAGTTTAGGGCTGACCGTGGCCCTTGCAACTAACGGTCATGCGGGCGATTCGTTGCTGTTGTGGACGATGGCCTGGGATATTCTCGGTGGTGTCGGCGTTGGAGTGGTTGTCGGTGTTCCCGGTGCCTATCTGACGGGTCGTATTCGCCCGGGTGAACCGACCCTGGTTGAGGCATTGGTGCTGGTGTTTATCTGCGGTGGTCTGGCGCTCTGGCTGGAGGTTTCCTACCTGTTAGCGGCGATTGCCATGGGTGCGGTGGTGGTTAATCTGGCGCGTCATCACGACCGACCCTTTCATTCTATCGAGGAGGTGGAGTGGCCCTTCCTGGTGGTGTTCTTCATGCTTGCCGGGGCGTCCCTACAGCTTGATGAACTGCGCACCATGGGGGTTGTGGGTGCGGTCTATATGGGGTGCCGGATATTGGGCAAAATCGTGGGGGCCTGGCTGGGAGCTTGTGTGACAACCACTGATATTGCCACCCGCCGCTGGATGGGTCTGGCCATGTTGCCCCAGGCGGGTGCAGCGATGGGAATGGCGTTATTGGCGGCCACACATTTACCTGATTATCGACAGCTACTGCTGGGGGTGATTATCGGCAGCAGTGTGCTATTCGAATTGATCGGGCCGGTGCTGACGCGGATCGCACTTAAACGGGCAGCTGCAATTTCTCCTCGTCACTGAACCCGGCTCAAAGGTGGCCGTTGGTCGTCTCTTTGGATGAATTGCCGGTGGGTCAATTATCGCCCCTAGAATTTGTGCGTCGATCAATTAAACCGGTTTATGTGTAAGAACTCCCGCCTAAACCGGGTCCAGATTCGCTGATGGCCCGAATGGTCGGGTCGATTAACAGGCCCCAGCTGGAGGTGACGGAGATGGTCAGAAACATT
>JAYNPV010000015.1:16129-21874 GCA_038113925.1 Gammaproteobacteria bacterium
GTGACGGTGGTATTCGTGCTCGGTTTTTTGCCGGTGAGCCACGCAGCCATTGCCGATTCACCCGCTGAGGTCCAGCCAGTGTTAATCGGGCACGCGGTCGACGATATAAATCTGCGAGACGACCAGGGGGAACCCGTATCACTGCAACAGGTTATCGACGGCAAGCCCGCCGCGCTGGTGTTCTATCGCGGTGGCTGGTGTCCTTTTTGCAATCTTCAGCTCGGGCAGTTGCAGGGCATCGAGGCCGATCTGCAGGAGATGGGTGTGCAGCTTATAGCCATTACCCCTGATCCACCCGGGGCACTGCGCGGCGTGACCAACAAGCACCAACTGAAATACCGGTTGTTATCCGATAGTGATATGGCGGCCGGGGAGGCCTTCGGGGTGGCTTATAAGCTCGATGAAAAGACTATTGCCCGCTATAAAAAGTACGAAATTTATATGAGTAACTCGGCCGGTGAGGCCCGTTATCAGCTACCGGTGCCGGCGATCTTTCTGATCAATGGTGAAGGCGTGGTTGAGTTTACCTACGTCAACCCTGATCCGGCGATCCGTATTGACCCGGAATTATTGCTCACTGCAGCCAGGGTGATGGTGAAAGATTAATGCCCGGTTGATTGCTCAAAAACAGGTATCCGTAATCTGTCGCGGTTATTGTGCCTTGGCTCCGCCGTAATAAAGCATGGATACGTGGGTGGCTTCGGCAAAGAACAGCCAGCGTTCGGTGAGTAGACCGGCGCTCACTGACAGCAGTGCCAGTAACGCCAGCAGGGTGTTTAGGGTTCCTGAGGTTACTAATACCCCTGCGGTGAGTGCCAGCGGCAGAATGAATGCCAGAAACAGCGCCGTTTTGCGTAATTTTTTCGCGTGACGGCGGGCGATCTTGAAGCCCATCTCCTTTTGCACAAAATTGGGTTCGGTGTGGGGCGGTTCCAGCAGGTTGACATCGCCGAGTGCGCCCAGGCCGGTGGCGCTGCCAATAGTATGCTGGCTGGGGACCTTATCAATATAGGCCCAGTAAGCTTGTTTGAGTGCCCAGGCCAGAGGTAACAGGATCAGGCTGAGCAGGGCGGGCAGATTACCGCCCACTGAAAAAAAATTGGCAATCACCATTAACCAGACCGCCCCACCGGTGAGCGCAAGTAGCAGGTAGTTGGTGGGGGTCAGAAAATTGTGCCATTGGGGAATGGTTTTCAGGCTGGCGTAGATCATCCCGGTGCAGGCCACCGTCGCGCCCGCTAACAGCGCCGCAACGATGCCGACCAGGCTCCAGCTTCCCGAGGTGTTGCCGGTAAATACCCAGGCAATAGCAAAGAGTCCCACCGCCGGGTAGGTGGCAATGGCAACCACGCCTTCGCGGGATAACCAGGAACTGCGCCATTGCGAGAGCGCGCGCCAGGCCCTTTCCGGGTGGCCCAGATGAAAGGTCGATGCCAGCAACCCGGCGGTGACCAGGGTTAGGCCGACACCAAATCCGGCCAGGCCAAGGCCGCTGCTGGTCGGCAGCAGGCCATTGATGTTGAGCAGGATCAGTAATACCAGCAGGCCGTAGCCGGTGCCGGAGGCGGTGGTGAAGATAATAACGGACAGAGCAGGATGCATAGTGGTTTGGTATGGGTAGCTGGATTGGGTGATCTGCAGAGAGGTCGGTTCAACGTGAAAACAGTCGGTCGATCCATTTCAGGAATCGGCTATCCGTGGTCTCCTGCTGATCAATTTTTAGTGGCCGATAGCTACTGCCAGGGCCGGATTTGGGCCGGGGGGGCAGGTATTTGTTGGTGGGTTGGTAACCGATGGCATCCATCAGGTTAAAACCGTCGCGTTCGTCGACCAGTTTGGAAACTGCCGAATCGGCATCACCGAGGTCACCAAAGTGACGGGCCCCAGCCGGACAGGTGGTCACGCAGGAGGGCTGGCGTTCCGATTCGTCGAGGTTTTCGTTGTAGATGCGGTCCACGCAGAGGGTACATTTTTTCATCACTCCGGCGTCGGTATCGTATTCCCGTGCGCCATACGGACACGCCCATGAGCAGAGTTTGCAGCCGATGCATTTCTCTTCGTCAACCAGGACGATGCCATCTTCGGCGCGTTTGTAGGAAGCGCCGGTGGGACAGACGGTGACGCACTCTGGAGACTCGCAGTGCAGGCAGGAGCGGGGCATGTGTACCGTCTGGCCGGCCGTGGGACCTAACTCCGGCTGGCTCACTTCAAAAGTGGGAATGCGGTTAAACCAGACACCGTCGGGTTCTTTCCCGTAGGGGTTGGTATCGGTGAGTGGTGCAGCGTGACCGCCGCTGTTCCACTCTTTGCAGCTCACTGCGCAGGCGTGGCAGCCGACACAGGTGTCGAGATCGATTACCAGGCCCAGTTTCTTTTTGCTCGGCTGTGCCGGGAGCATAGTCATGAGGAGGTTCCTGAATCAGAAGGATTGCGGTTACGCCGAAACCACTCGCCGTAACGAAGAATCGCGGGACGTTTTGGTAGTTCAGCAGGCGGTTTCAGCTCATCGAATTGCGGGTAACTCTGCGGCGACTCAGCGGCTGCCGCTTTGGTGATTTTCACCCGCAGGTCATACCAGGCGGCCTGACCGGTGACCGGATCGGAGTTACTGTAGCGGAAGCCGGACTCCTGTTCAGGCAGGAGCTCGGAGATCAGATGATTCAGCAGAAATCCTTTTTTGGCTTCGCCGACATCATTTTCCAGATTCCAGGCTCCGGCGCGCTTGCCGATGGCGTTCCAGGTCCAGACGGTGTTGGGATTGACGCCGCTTTGCAATCTCACCTGGCCCTTGATCTTGCCGTGATGGCTCTCTACCCAGACCCAGTCATCGTCTTCAATTCCATACTCAGCGGCGGTCTGGCGATTGATATAGAGGCGGTTACTGCCGAGAATCTGTCGTTGCCAGGCATTCTGGGAATCCCAGGCGTGGTACATGATCATCGGTCGCTGGGTGATGGCGTGCAGCGGGAATTGGTCGTTATCCACGGCTGCCTCCTCAAATGGTGGATACCAGGTGGGCAGAGGGTCAAAGTAGGTCCGAATACGCTCGCGGTGCGCTTGCGGGGGAATCGGGTCACCATGACCCTGTGCCGCGAGACGAAATTTCTGCAAGGGTTCGCTATAGATTTGTAGCACCACCGGGTCATCACTGCCGATAAAGCCGCGTTCCCTGGCGTATTCCAGATAATTGCGGTTGGAGTGTTTGTAATAGTGCATGGTTTCGGGCATCTCTTCGTGCCAGAAACAGTTGTTGTCAGCGTAAGCCTTCAGCTGGTCCGGATTGGGGGCGCCGTTGCCTGGTTGGTCGCCGTTTTCACCGCGCCAGCCGGCGAGGGTGCCAATACCCGGTTTGCGCTCGTGGTTAACGATGTAGTCGGGATAACCGCCAGGATATTTGGGGCGGCCGTCCTCATGGACCAGGCCGGGCAGTTTCAGACGCGCGCCGAGATCGATGAGTACATCCTGAAAGGGGCGGACATCGCGGTCAGGTTCCAGTACCGGTTGGCGGATCGAATCAGTGGGCCCCTCCGGGCTGCTAATGGGGCGATCAAGCAACGAGATAGCGTCGAATCGTTCCAGATAAGTGGTGTCCGGCAGGATCAGATCAGCGTAGGGCACCATCTCCGAAAAGAAGGCGTCGGAGTAGATGATGAAAGGGATTTTGTATTCACCACTGTCCGGGTCGCGATCGGTGAGCATATCGATCATGCCGCTACTGTTCATCGATGAGTTCCAGCTCATATTGGCCATAAACAGGAACAAGGTGTCGATCGGGTAGGGGTCACCCTTCCAGGCATTGGTGATCACCATGTGCATCAGCCCATGGGCGGATATGGGTGCTTCCCATGAGTAAGCCTTGTCAATGCGAACCGGGGTGCCGTCTGCTTCGATCAGCAAGTCTTCAGGGCCTGTGGGAAATCCCAGTGGTGGCCCCCCGAGCGTGTGGTTGGGTCTGATCTGTTCAGGTTTACCGGCGGGGAGTTGATGAGGCGGAATGGCTTTGGGAAACGGCGGTTTGTAGCGAAATCCACCGGGCACATCGATCGTGCCGAGGATCATCTGCAGCAGGTGCAAGGCGCGGCAGGTGTGAAAGCCGTTGGAGTGGGCCGAAATGCCGCGCATGGCGTGGAAGGCCACCGGGCGGCCAATCATTTGGGTCTGTTCGCGGCCGGCCCAGTCGGTCCAGGGAATATCGAGGGTGATCTCCTGCTCAAACGCGACCTCTGCCAGCTCGGAGGCAATTCGTCGAATGGTACCGGCTTCGATCCCGGTGGATTCGGCCACCGCCTCAGGGGTGTAGGCATCATCCAGGTAGCGCCGCGCCATCAGAGCAAAGGCGGGCACCACGGTGGTGTCATCGGCGAGTTGGTATTCACCAGCCATGGTCGGTTGCACTTCTGCTGCCATCGCATTGGCCAGGGCCTGACTGCTGCCATCCCAGCAGAGCGGATTGCCGTCGTCATCACGGGCAAACAGGCCATCATCTGCCTGACCGGGCTTGACTTTAACCAGCCAGCCGGCATTGGTGTAGCGCGCCAGATAGGCGAAATCGATTTTGTCGGCTTTCAGCAGCTGCTGAATCAGTGCAAAAATGAACAGGCCGTCGGTGCCAGGGCGTAGGCCAACCCACTCATCAGCAATGGCTGAATAGCCGGTGCGCACCGGATTAACCGAGACAAACTTTGCGCCATTGGCTTTGAGGGTGGCCAGTCCGGCCTTGATGGGATTGCTGTCGTGATCTTCGGCAACGCCAAACATGATGAAATATCGACTCAGCTCCCAGTCGGGTTCGCCGAACTCCCAGAAGGAGCCGCCGATCGAGTAGAGCCCGGCGGCAGCCATGTTCACCGAGCAAAAACCACCATGGGCGGCGTGGTTGGGCGTCCCGAACTGGGTGGCCCACCAGCCGGTAAGGGCCTGGCTCTGGTCGCGACCGGTAAAAAAGGCCAGTTTGCGGGGATCGGTTTCGCGAATGGCGCCGAGGCGATCAGTGGCGTTCTGCAGCGCCTCGTCCCACTCAATTTCTTTAAATTCGCTTTTGCCGCGCTCGCCCACTCGCAGTAGTGGCTTGCTGAGTTTGGCGGGCGAGTGCTGTTTCATGATGCCGGCGCTGCCCTTGCCGCACAGTACCCCTTTGTTGGTGGGGTGGTCGGGGTTGCCTTCGATATAACGAAGCTCGCCATCTTTCAAATGCACTTTGATCCCGCAGCGGCAGGCACACATGTAGCAGGTGGTCGTTTTCACCTCATCGCTGATAGCGGGTGATCGGTCAATTACCGGGTCGTTGGCGTGAGTGGACAAGGTGAACTCCCAATAAATCTTCAGTCAGGTGAACAGTTTCTTAGCAAGTCGCCTAGTATAAAAGGTCGCGATCGCTATGGTCGCCAGGGGGTAGCTGTTGATCTTGATCGGTCATTTCCATTACCTTCGATTAAAGATGATGCCGATAAGCCAGCCGAACAGCAGCGCAAAAAGAAGCGCGGCGATGCCGTAGAGGGCCGGTTGTTGATAGGCGGTAGTTGCCAGCCGGCTGACAATGCCGGACTGGATTAACTCGAAACCACTGCTTAAGGTGAGGGTCTGTCCCACTCCCCGGGTAAAAGCGATGACCTGATAACGACCCGGTGGCGCATTGGCAGGCAGCCGCACCGAAGTGCTGAACTGACCGGATTGCTCATCAATTACCCAGGGCGGGTCGATGATCATTAAAGCATCTTCAGCCAGCAGTTCGCCATAGGCCTGGTG
>JAYNPV010000016.1:0-4054 GCA_038113925.1 Gammaproteobacteria bacterium
CAATACGCCGACGAGTTTGAAGAACAGGAGCATTCGGTATTGACGCCGGCGATCACCCGACCAGCCAGTTAACTCCCCCGGTCCCGACCCCCAGCCAAACCAACCCCTATTCCTGATTACTTAGCCAGTACTTCCCCATTGCCTCTTAAAACCACGCCCTTTCACTCCCGCCATCTGCAGGCAGGTGCCCATATGGCACCCTTTGCCGGTTGGGAAATGCCCATTCATTACGGCTCGCAGATTGAAGAGCACCACCGGGTACGCACTGCTGTCGGTCTGTTTGACGTGTCCCACATGGCGGTCGTGGACCTGCAGGGCCGGGATAGCACCGCCTTTTTGCAACGATTGCTGGCCAATGACGTTGGCCGTCTGGTTGAAGATGGGTCAGCCCTCTACAGCTGCATGCTCAATGAGCAGGGCGGCGTGATCGATGACCTGATCGTTTATCGGCGGGCAACTCACCGTTTTCGTCTGGTGTTAAATGCCGCTACCGCCGGCAGTGATCTGGACTGGATCGCCGAACAATCACAAGATTACACCCTGGAGATTCAGCGTCGTCCGGAGATGGCCATTCTCGCCCTCCAGGGTCCCGCGGCGACGACAGCGCTGATTGATGCCATTGGCGACCGCTCCGAGTTGACTGACCTGAAACGGTTTCGATCCACGGAGTTTGATCAACTGTTTGTCGCCCGCACCGGTTATACCGGCGAGGAGGGTTATGAACTCATTCTGCCTGTCGAGGATGCGCTACTGCTGTGGGATCGGTTACTGACCGGCGTAGTTGCGCCGGTGGGACTGGGTGCCCGCGATACGCTCAGGCTGGAAGCGGGACTCTGCCTGTATGGACAGGACCTCGATAACCAGCACACGCCCACAGAAAGTGGCGTCGATTGGACGGTGGCCTGGCAACCAGAAGGGCGCGATTTTATTGGCCGGCAAGCGCTGAGTGAAAAAAACCGGCAAACCCGCTCGCTCTTTACCGGTCTGCTGCTTGAAGAGAAGGGGGTGCTACGAAGTGGCATGAGCGTTTTACAAAACGACCAGCGGATAGGAATCACCACCAGCGGCGGCTTTTCCCCGACACTGCAACGGTCGATCGCTTTTGCCCGCCTGACCCTTCCGGAAAACGGGGAGCTATCCGCTGACTCACTCTTTGTGGAGATACGTGGCAAACAGAAGGCGGTCACCGCCATCTCCCTGCCTTTCGTCAGAAATGGCAAAATTGTCGCCCGCTTATAAATTCCCCTGAAACAGCCTTTTCGGAGCAACTCTTGTCTGATATTCCCAGTGAACTTAAATTTCTCGCCAGCCACGAATGGGCTCGGCTCTGTGATAACGGCGAACTCGAAATCGGCATTAGCGATCATGCCCAGGAAGCCCTCGGCGAGCTGGTCTACGTGGAACTGCCCGGCGTTGGAGACAAGCTCGACGCCGGAGAAGAATCGGCGGTGGTTGAATCGGTAAAAGCGGCCTCGGACGTCTACTGCCCCGCCAGTGGAACCGTCACCGCCATTAACGAGGAACTGGAAGAACGGCCGGACCTGGTCAACGACTCACCCTACTCTGCCGGCTGGCTGTTTCGACTGAAACCCGAGCTCGATAGCGATTACGCCAACATGCTCGATGCGGCGGAATACGAAGAGACTCTGGAAGACGAAGACTAATGCCGTTTATTCCGCACACGGCCGAGGAAACGGCGGCCATGCTCGAGGCAATTGGCGAAACTGACCTAGAGGCATTGTTCGATGAAATCCCGGCAAGGCTGCGCGCCCAACCCCTTGAACAAATTGCGCCCATGGCCAACGAGATGGAGATTGACCGCCTGCTGCGTCAGCGCGCCAGCGACAATCACCCCCTCACCTGCTTTATGGGCGCCGGGGCTTACGATCACCACATCCCTGCCGCCGTTTGGGAACTCACCACCCGCGGAGAGTTTTACAGCGCCTACACCCCCTACCAGGCTGAAGCCAGTCAGGGCACCTTACAGCTAATTTACGAATTTCAGACCATGATTGCGGGGCTCACCGGCCTGGAGGCAGCGAATGCTTCGCTCTATGAAGGCGCTTCTGCACTGGCAGAAGCCGTACTCATGGCAGTGCGCAGCCAGCGCAAAAAAGTCCCCCGCGTATTACTACCGCGGTCGCTGCACCCCCGCTGGCGGGAAACACTAACCACCCTCACCGAGGGACAGGCCATCGAGCTGGTGGAACTGGATTTTGATGACCAGAGCGGAGAGCTGCTCCTGCCGGAGAGCGGGGGCGATTTTGCTGCCCTGATTATTGCCCAGCCGAATTTTTTTGGTCTGCTCGAACAGGTCGATCAGCTTACCGATTGGGCTCATGATCAGGGGGCCCTGGTTATTGCCGCGGTTAATCCCATCAGTCTGGCACTGCTGAAACCCCCGGGGGAATGGGGTCAGCAAGGAGCCGATATTGCCTTTGGCGAGGGCCAGCCACTGGGCATTCCTCTTGCCAGCGGTGGGCCTTATTTTGGATTCATGGCCTGTAAAAAGACCTTGGTCAGACAGATGCCGGGGCGTATCGTCGGCCGTACCCTGGACACTCAGGGGCGCACCGGCTACACCTTGACCCTGCAAGCCAGAGAACAGCACATACGCCGGGGTAAAGCGACCTCCAATATCTGCACCAATCAGGGATTAATGGCGACCGCGGCGACGCTGCATATGGCAATCATGGGCAAGGCCGGGCTGCGTCAGGTGGCCTTGAGCTGTCATCAGAAAATGCGCCAGGCCACCGACGCCCTGCTGGCAATTCCCGGGGTGAGCAGGCGTTTTTCCGGCACCACTTTCCACGAAACCCTGTTTGTGCTGCCCAAATCAGTAACTACGGTTCTTGAACAACTGCGAACCGACGGACTTCTGGGCGGATACGCCGTTGAGAAAGATTACCCCGAACTCACTGACGGTTTGCTCGTCTGCACCACCGAAAAACGCACCGACGAGGATATTTCTCGACTCACCAACGCACTTTCGGCAGCGCTTAAGTGACCCCGGCGGGGCGTGCCACCCCCACCGACTGGCGCACCATTACTTATGTCTTTTTCGCCGGTGTGGCGGCCGCAATCATCCTGGCCAAGGGCAGCGCGGCCGCGCCGGCCGTGCGCCAGGAAATGGCTTTGGAACTGGCACAAATCGGCTGGCTGATGTCTATCAGTAATCTGGCCACGCTGTTATTTGGCACGGTGGCAGGCCAGTTCGGTATCCGTTTTGGCCTGCCCACCATGGTTAAAACCGGTCTGGCGATAATGACGCTGGCCGCCCTGGGTTCGCTGTTCGCCTCCAATTTTCCAACGCTACTCGCCGGCCGAACCTTGGAGGGGATCGGCATCGTACTGTTTACAGTGGCCGCGCCCAGTTGGATCGCCAGCCTGGCTGAAGAAAAAGATCGCGCCATGGCCATGGGGGTCTGGGCACTATGGATGCCGGTAGGTAGCGTAATCATCATGTTGCTATCGCCCTTGCTGATCGCTGCTGGTGGTTGGCGTGCCCTCTGGCTGGTATCCGCTCTCTGTACTGCCGGGGCCTGGCTGCTCATCGTTAAGGCCCGCCAAACCGGACAACAACAGCCAGGTGGCCAGTTCGACCTTTCGGCATTACGGCGGCTGGCACCCTGGTTACTGGCGGCAACCTTTGCCTGTTTTAGCTTTCAGTTTTTCAGCGTCTTTACTTTTCTGCCGCTCTATTTCACCAGTGAGCTGAAAGTCGCTGATGCGACCGCCGCCGGCCTGGTCTCGATCATCCCCTTCATGATCATCCCCGGAAATCTGCTAGGTGGACTACTGGCCAAAAAGGGCATTGCGCCCTGGCAATTGATTCTGTTTCCGGCAGTGATAATGTTACTGCTGACTCAACTGCTGTTTAGCCTGACCACGACAGGCTCGACTGCCTACGTGATACTCGCCTGCTACGGCTTTTTCCTGGGCATCATCCCCACCGCAATATTTATTCAGGCTCCACGGCTGGCGACCAGCGCCGCTGCCGCGGCGCCGATCAACGGTCTGGGGATGTCGGGTCAGGGACTGGGCATATTGCTTG
>JAYNPV010000016.1:4064-7754 GCA_038113925.1 Gammaproteobacteria bacterium
CCGTTGACCGGCTGGATTGCAGAAAACGGCAGCCAGTGGCAGGCTTGTGCCAATCTGCTTTCAACGGTTCTGGTTCTGCTCGCCCTGCTGGCGTTGTCCCTGGCGGCAGTAACGCGCAAAAATTAGCGATGATCAGCAGGCTCATTCGGTGGCAAGATGAAGATTGGTATTCCGCTAGAAACCAAAACCCTTGAAGGCCGCGTCGGCCTGATCCCCCAGGCCTGCGAACTCTTGATCGGGGAGGGACACCAACTACTCATTGAGCACAATGCCGGACTACTCAGCGGTTACGGGGACGCTGATTATCAGCAGATCGGGGCCACCCTGGTTGACCGCGATACCCTGTTCGGCGAAGCCCGGCTGATTATCAAGGTCAAAGAACCTCAGCCGGAAGAAATACCCCTGCTGCGGCCCGACCATTTACTGTTCTGTTTTCTGCACCTGGCGGCTTTCCCTGAGCTGCAATCACAACTGCTTGCTATCGGCTGCACCGCCATCGGTTTTGAAACGGTTGCGAGCGATGGCCAGCTACCCATACTGGCCCCAATGAGTGAGATCGCCGGGCAGGTGGCGATTCAAAACGCTGCCGTACTGCTACACCACAATAATGGTGGCAGCGGGGTGCTACTGGGCGGACTGGGAGGCACAGAACGGGGAGAAGTGCTGATACTGGGTGGCGGTAACGCCGGCGGCAGCTGCGCACGACTGGCGGCTGCGCTGGGTGCTCAGGTCACCGTCATGGATATTGATGCAGAACGACTAAGCTACTGGCATGGTCAAACGGCAAATATCTCTTCGGCCTACCCCTACCCGGAAGCGATACTTGAAAAAATGCAATCAGCCGATCTGGTAGTAGGTGCGGTGCTAATCCCCGGTCGAGCTGCCCCGCAGATTATTTCCAGGGAAATGGTGCGTGCGATGAAACCCGGGTCAGTGCTGGTCGATATTGCGGTCGATCAGGGCGGTTGCAGTGAGACCACCCGCCCGACTGATTATTCAGCGCCCACCTACCAAGAGTACGAGGTGACTCATTTTACCGTTAACAACATGCCGGGCGCCGTGCCCAGAACCGCCTCTCAGGCTTTGTCGGCCGCTATCATTCCCTTTGCCCGACAACTTGCCAGCGACGCCTGGCGCAAGCAGAGTCCCGCTCTGGTTAACGGCATTAACGTGGACGCCGGAGAACTACTAATAGAGACCGGTCGCTAGAATTGCTTGGTTAACAAAACACTCAAGAAAACCCCGGCATGTTTTTGAAAATTATTGACAAAAAACCGCCCTATATCATAGTGTGCAGAGTCAACAACCGCGTTGCGATATGATTTAGGCTGCTTTTACATCAAAGACGACAACGCCAAACACACAACCTTGCAATGTTCTGGAGTCAACCATGAATCAATCCTTCACCAAACTTCTGGGCGCTACGATTCTCGCCACTAGCCTGATGGCGCAACCGGCGATGGCCTCATCGGCCGGTGGCCAAGAACCCAATGCCGTGGAGATGGGTGCCGATTTGATCATCGCCCGGCCAGTGCAACTTGCCGCCACCGGAATCGGCGCGGTGGTTTTCCTGGCATCGTTACCCTTTACGGTACTAGGAGATAATGTGGGCCAAGCGGGCAAAACGCTGGTTGCCGCCCCGGCAAAAGCCACCTTTGCGCGCTGCCTGGGATGCGTCAAATAAAACCGACCGATTAACTCCTAACCAACCAACCCCCCTTTGAATAAGGGGGTTGGCCCTATCCCGGTGGCCAGGAGAGGGAACGACCCGCTAACAGGTGCAGGTGAATGTGAAACACCGTTTGGCCGGCATCTTCATTACAGTTCATCACCAAACGGTAACCTGATTCAGCATACCCCTCATTCTGTGCGACCTGCTGAGCGGCCAACACCATTTTCCCCACCAACCCGGCGTCGTCACCGGCGATGTCATTCACGGTAGAAATGTGCTTGCGGGGTATCACCAGCACATGCAACGGCGCCTGCGGATTAATATCGCGGAACACCACCACCGAGTCGGTTTCATAAACCCGGTCTGCGGGAATTTCACCCGCAGCAATTTTGCAAAACAGACAGTCATCCATCAGCTGTACGCACCTCTATAGTTAACCGACTGTTGGCCCACCCATAACCGACGGGTCGCGATGCAACCTAGTCCTGGCTTTTTTGCACCCCGGCGCTCATCATTTTTTCCCACTGTCGATACTGACCGTGATACAGCGTCTCGTGAGTCGCATCCGGACCGCTGCTATAGGGCTTAATACCCAATTCATCGGCCATGGCATCACCGCCATCGATCATATCGGCCATTCCCCGATCATAACCCTGCTGCCACTTGACCTCACGCCCCTCGTAACCGACCTGACACTGTTCAAACTCCATCAGGTCATCGGGGGTCGCCATTCCGGTGGCGTTGAAAAAATCTTCATACTGCCGTAGACGCCGTTCACGCATGGTGGTGGTCTCGTTTTTAGGCGCTATGCAGTAAATTTTTACCTCGGTGCGGTTGTAGGAGATCGGCCGAAATACCCGAATCTGCGACGACGCCTGCTCCATTAACTGAACATTGGGATACACCAGAAGATTACGTTGCCGATGAAGCATCCAGTCCGCCTTGGCACCGCCGACACGCGCTTCCACTTCGTCCTTCATTTCCCACAGGGGCCGGTTTTCCGGCTTGGGAAAGTCAATCCAGATCACCGCATGGCCATTGTGAAGATCGTAATGACCACTGCTGAATCCTTTCATCATGGTGTCGTCATACGCGACCTTGACATCATCTTTTCCGCCTGCGGCTTCAATCTGCGCGCGCCTGGCAATGACACCGACGTAATTAGCATGAATGGTGGTGAAGTGGTAACCGTCGATGCCATTTTCGGCCTGCATCTTCCAGTTACCTTCATAAATGTAGGTGGAACTTCCCTTAACCACCTCCATACCCTCGGCGCTCATGGCAGATATCATTTCTATGAAGGGCTTCGACTCGGCCAGGTACTCTTCCAGCGGGGGCACGTCACTGCTCAACGAACCGAACACAAACCCTTTGTAGACCGCCAACTCCGCACTCTGGGCCAGGTCATGGCTGGCCTTGAGAAAGGGATCAGGGTAGCCGCCGCTATCGAGATCTTTCACGTCTACGTTGGTGCCGGAGGAGTCGTAAGTCCAGCCATGATAAGAACAGACATGAAATTTTTTGTTGCCCTTCTGAACCCGACACAGGGTTGCTCCCCGGTGGGCACAGGCGTTGATCATGCAACGAATTTTGCCCTCGGTATCTCTGGTCACCACCACCGGCTGGCGGCCAATATGGGTAGTAAAAAAGTCATTGGGTTGAGCCACCTGACTTTCATGGCAAAGATAGACCCAGCCACTTTCGAAAATATGCTCCATTTCCAGCTCAAACAGCTCTTCATCGTTGAAGAGCTTGCGGCTGACCTGAAACAGACCCTCATCGGGCCGATCCACCAGTAAACTAGTAAAATCATTGGGGTTCATCTCGACGCTCCCACGCTAAAAACAGGATTTTTTTGGCCGGCTACCTTACTGTGAAGGCGCGAAAATGTCGATAGAACAGCGCCGGTTGAGGCAAGGTAGGTTGGAGCGGGTGAAGGGAATCGAACCCTCGTTATCAGCTTGGGAAGCTGAAGTTCTACCATTGAACTGCACCCGCGCTGGGGAATAAAAAAGCCT
>JAYNPV010000016.1:7854-9773 GCA_038113925.1 Gammaproteobacteria bacterium
ACTCTAATCCATCCCTGGAGGCGGGTACCAGCCCCGCCTTCCCTGGCGGGTCGCTTCGCCTGCTACGTCCTGACATTCAGTCAGAACGGTCAGGCTACGCCCATTGAACTACACCCGCGCTGGGGAATAAAAAAGCCTACTCTAATCCATCCCTGGAGGCGGGTACCAGCCCCGCCTTCCCTGGCGGGTCGCTACGCCGACTGCAAACGCAGCGGTTAACTCACCAGCGGCAACAGCAACAACACCACCCCCAGAATCAGTCGATAAATCACGAAAGGGGCCATTCCCATCAGGGCCAGCAGTCGGATAAAAACAGCAATACAAAAATAGGCGCTGATCCCCGAAACCACGGTACCCAGTAGCAACAGATCAAGCGGGACGGCGGTCCGTTGCGTAACCAGGTCGACACCCTTGAGCCCACCTGCCAGAAAGATGGTCGGGATCGACAGCAGAAATGCAAAACGGGCACTGCCTTCGCGACTCAGCCCGGCCATTAACCCTGCGGTAATGGTTATTCCCGACCGGGAGGTGCCGGGTATCAGTGCCAGCGCCTGAGCAAGGCCGACGATGGCCACGTCTTTCCAGCGAAGTTGATACTCGCTCCGCTCGCCACGATGGGCCCAGTCAGCCCAGCCCAGCAGCAAGCCGAAAGCAATGGTGGTGGTCGCTATCACCAGAGTTGAACGCAAATTCAGCTCAATCCAGTCACCGGCCAACAACCCCACCAGGCCCACTGGAATGGTCCCCAGGAGTATGGCCCAGGCGAGGCGACCTTCGTGGCTCATCTCCCGACGGGTAATAGACTCCCGCCAACCCTGCCAGAGCGACCGCAGATCGCGGCGAAAATACCAGAGCACGGCAGCCAATGTGCCGACATGGACCGCGACATCAAAAGCCAGGCCCTGATCCGGCCAGTCCAGTAATGCGGGCACCAGAATCAGGTGGGCGGAACTGGATATCGGCAGGAACTCGGTGAGCCCCTGCACCAGTGCCAGCACCAGCGCCTGGCCAGTACCAAGCTGCTCCATCGCTACTCCACGATAATGGTGATGCGTTCAGAGATAATCGCAGGGTTGTGCGGGGTGTGGGCATAATCCCCGAGCAGTAACTGTAACGTGTGCTCGCCCGGCGGCAATGAGATTTCCGCCTCCGTCTGGCCACCGCCGAAATGTCGATGATGATCGTCGGTGGGGACCGGCCGATCCAGGGGAGGCAGCTCGCTGTCAATAATCAGATGATGGTGGCCCGCCTTTGCGTTCTGCACGCCGGCGGGCGCCACACCAAACCCGGAGAGCCCGAACCGTACCGTAACCGGACTGGATACCGTGGCACCATCAACCGGTGAAATAAAATAGAGCCTGGCTCCCTCAGCGTCAGGACCCGCCGCCCCAAGCCCGCCAACATAGCCCACCGCCAGCAAAAACAGACCGATTGTTTTTTTGAACATCCGTTACTCCTTGCAGTTACTGTTTGGCGACCCGATAGAGGGCCACCTCGCCAAATAAATTGGGTAGCACCCGCGAACCCAGGCCACTGCGGGTGTGTTGATGGCTGAGCACCTGGCGCTCAATTACCTTCAACCGCTGCTGCTGACAGAGGTGTTCGAAATCATCCAGGCTACAGAGGTGCAAATTTTCGGTTTCATACCAGGCCACGGGCAATGCCGGTGACACCGGCATACGCCCCAACAGCCCCAACTGCAACCGGCAGCTCCAGTGGCCAAAATTGGGCAGGGTGACTATGCCCTGCTTGCCGATACGCAGCATTTGGCCCAGCAAATCGGCCGGATAGTGGGTTGCCTGCAGGGTCTGTCCCATCACCACATAATCAAAACTGTTGTCGGCAAATTCGGTGAGTCCGGCTTCAATATCCGCATGGATCACATTGACGCCGCGGCCGATGCATTCGATGACTTTCTC
>JAYNPV010000016.1:9783-20828 GCA_038113925.1 Gammaproteobacteria bacterium
TCTCTACGCCGATTTCGACCCCGTAACCGGTGATCTGTTTTTCCCGCTGCAGATAATCCAGCAGGGCACCATCGCCGCACCCGAGATCGAGCACGTGGCTCCCCGGCTCAATCCAGTGGCTGATGGCGGCCAGGTCCGCCCGTAACGCAGCCATCAGCGGCCCCCTTGCGCAGCGGGCGCGGTGTTCAGAAACGCCCGCAAGCAGGCCTCGTATTTCTGATTGGGTAGCAGGAACGCATCATGACCATCGGGAGAATCGATCTCGGCATAAGCCACCTGTTTACCGCTCTGGTGCAAGGCGGCAACGATTTCCCGGGAACGTTCCGGCGAAAACCGCCAGTCGCTGGTAAAGGCTACCACCAGAAAACGAGCCGAGGTACCACCCAGCGCTTCCCGCAATCCCCCGGGATGGCCTTCCGCCGGGTCGAAATAATCCAGCGCTTTGGTCATCAGTAAATAGGTATTGGCATCGAAACGATCGACAAAGGTCTCACCCTGGTGGCGTAAGTAACTCTCTATCTGAAACTCAACGTCAAAGCCGAAGTTCACCTGCCCTTCGCGAAGTTCACGGTCAAACCGCTCACGCATCATGTCGTCAGAAAGATAGGTGATATGGCCGAGCATACGGGCCAACATCAAGCCGTGGCGGGGAAGCGCCTTTTGCTCAACGTAACGGCCCTGATGGAAGTTCGGATCCGACATAATTGCCCGACGTGCGACTTCGTTAAAGGCGATATTCTGCGCAGAGAGTCTTGGCGCGGCGGCAATAATCACCGCACTGGCAACCCGGTCGGGAAAGTCGATACTCCATTGCAGCGCCTGCATCGCCCCCAGGCTGCCGCCGACCACCGCAGCCCAGCACTCAATCCCCAGGCGATCGGCTAACCGCGCCTGGGTATTCACCCAGTCGCTGACCGTAACAATGGGAAAATCCGGTCCCCACGGAGCCCCGGTGTCGGGATTAACCGTGGTCGGTCCGGTAGAACCGCCGCATCCGCCAATATTATTCAGACTCACGACAAAAAACCGATCCGTGTCGATCGGCTTACCGGGACCTATGTGCTCCTCCCACCAACCTGGCCGTTTATCCCCCGGGTAGTAACCGGCGGCATGGTGGTCGCCGCTGAGGGCGTGACAGATCAGCAGCCCGTTGGAGCCTTGCTCATTAAGCTCGCCATAGGTTTCAATCACCAGCTGATAACCGGGTAGCGTGCGACCACAGGCCAGTTCGAGCGGTTCATCAAACTGCAAGGTTTGCGGCTCCACCAGGCCGATGGAATCAGCGGAGCTAACGCCCTCTGCAGTGGACATAACGGTTATTTAGTGCTGCGCTGACGCAGTCGGGTCGCGCTGCGTAACCGCAGCGCATTGAGCTTGATAAATCCATCAGCATCGGCCTGGTCGTAGGCACCTTCGTCGTCCTCAAAGGTGGCTATTTCAGGGTCAAACAGGGAATCACCGTCAGATTTCCGACCGACCACAATGACATTTCCCTTATAGAGTTTTACCCGCACCCGACCGTTCACGTGCTGCTGGGACTCATCAATCAACCCCTGCAGCGCCTCTCTTTCGGGGCTCCACCAGTAGCCGTTATAAACCAGGCTGGCGTAGCGCGGCATCAGCTCATCTTTCAGGTGGGCGACTTCGCGATCAAGCGTGAGCGATTCTATTGCTCGATGGGCGCGCAGCATGATGGTACCTGCCGGCGTTTCATAACAGCCTCGAGCCTTCATGCCGACGTAACGGTTCTCAACAATATCTGTTCGACCAATACCGTGGCGACCGCCCGCCTCGTTGAGCCAGCGCATGACATCCGCCGGGGCCATGGTCTGGTCATTAATGGCGACTATGTCGCCCTGGCAATAGTCAAGCTCCACCCACTCCGGCTGGTCCGGCGCGGCTTCCGGGCTGACGCTCCAGCGCCACATTGACTCCTCCGGCTCGTCCCAGGGGTCTTCGAGAATGCCGCCTTCGTAGGAGATATGCAGCAGATTGGCATCCATCGAATAGGGGGATTTCTGTCCCTGTTTCTTGAAATCAACGGGAATATTGTGCTGGCCCGCGTAGTTAATCAGTTTTTCCCGGGATAACAGATCCCACTCCCGCCAGGGGGCGATGACCCGGATATCGGGTTGCAAGGCGTAACAGCCAAGCTCGAACCGCACCTGGTCGTTGCCCTTGCCGGTGGCGCCATGAGCAATGGCGTCGGCACCGGTTTCGCGGGCGATCTCAACCATGCGCTTGGAAATCAGTGGCCGGGCGATTGAGGTCCCCAGCAGGTACTCCCCTTCATAGATGGCATTGGCACGAAACATGGGGAAGACAAAATCGCGGGCAAATTCGCCCGTTAGATCGTCAATAAAAATGTCGCTGGCCCCCATGGCCTCAGCCTTGGCCCGTGCCGGCTCCAGCTCCTCACTACCCTGACCAATGTCTGCGGTAAAGGTCACCACTTCACAGTGGTAAGTCTCCTGTAACCATTTAAGAATGATAGAAGTGTCCAGACCCCCGGAGTAAGCCAGAACCACTTTTTTTACATTGCTCATTTACCTTCAATCACCTGTATTCAAAACAATCAATAACGAGTTAACTTCGGCTTACTCGCCAGTTCAGCATAGGGCTACTTGCGCTTTTTGGGTACGAAGATATCGGTCACGCTACCTTCAAACACCTCTGCAGACATAGCCACCGTTTCCGACAGTGTCGGGTGGGGGTGTATGGTCAGCGCCAGGTCTTGCGCATCCGCGCCCATTTCAATAGCCAGCACGCCTTCGGCAATCAGGTCTCCCGCACCGGGGCCAACGATGCCCACGCCCAGCACCCGCTGACTTGCTTCATCGAACAGAATCTTGGTCATGCCCTCATCGCGGTGCAGGCTCAGGCTGCGGCCATTGGCAGCCCAGGGGAACACCCCCTTGCCGAACTCAATTCCCTGCTGCTTCGCTTCGCTCTCGGTAAGTCCCGCCCATGCGACCTCCGGGTCGGTAAACACCACCGCCGGAATCGCCAGTGGATCAAAGGCTGACTTCATACCGGCTATTACCTCGGCCGCCACTTTGCCTTCGTGGACCGCTTTGTGGGCAAGCATGGGATCGCCGGCGATATCACCGATGGCAAAAATATGCGGCACCGAGGTGCGCATCTGCTGGTCAACCACCGCAAAGCCACGGTCATTGATGGCGATACCGGCTTTTTCAGCATCAAACAACTGGCTGTTGGGGCGTCGGCCGACCGCGACCAGCACACGGTCGAAGAGACCGCTGGACTCGCCATCAGGGCCTTCAAAGCTCACTTTTAAGCCGTTTTTCTGCGGTTTGATAGCGGTGACTTTAGTTTCAAGTTTAATCTGCGCCAGCTTGCCAGACAGACGTTTCTGCAACGGCTTGACCAAATCGGCATCGGCACCGGGCAGCAGTCCCGGCATGAACTCCACCACACTAACCGCACTGCCCAGTCCGTGATAAACGCTGGCCATCTCCAGGCCGATATAGCCGCCGCCTATCACCAGCAATTTTTTTGGAATATCCTCCAGTGCAAGGGCACCGGTAGAATCCATCAGACGCGGGTCATCGTAAGGGAACCCGGGAATCCGGGTCGGACTCGAACCGCAGGCAATCACGGCATTTTCAAAAGCAATCCGGGTCTCACCCTGATCACCCTTGACCCGCAGCTCATTGGCACCGGTGAAAGCACCTACCCCCTGAACAACCTCCACCTTACGCTGTTTCGCCAGGCCGGTCAGGCCACCGGTAAGCTTACCGACCACCTGTTCTTTTCCTGCGCGGATTTTATCGAGGTCTATTTTAGGCTTGCCAAAGCTGACCCCGTTGACCGCCGCCTCGGTGGCCTCATCAACCACTTTAGCGACATGCAGCAGGGCTTTAGAGGGGATACAACCGACATTCAGACAGACCCCACCAAGGATCGGAAAGCGCTCCACCAGCACCACTTTCTTGCCTAGATCAGCCGCGCGAAAGGCCGCCGTGTAGCCACCGGGACCTGCGCCAATCACCACTACTTCAGTTTCAATCAGATTCGAGTCTGCTTTAGCCATTACAGTTTTCCATAATTAATACGCGCTCATCCCGCCTACCTCGGGCTCTTAGAGCAACAAGCGGCGGATATCGCCCAGATTTTCCGCCAGATCACGACAAAATCGCGCGGCAACTGCACCGTCAATCACCCGGTGGTCATAGGATAGCGACAGCGGCAACATCAGCCGCGGCTGAAATTCATTGCCATCCCAGACCGGTTTCATTACCGATCGGGACAACCCCAGTATGGCAACGTTGGGGTGATTGACCACCGGCGTGAAGGCCGTGCCACCGATACCACCCAGGCTGGAAATGGTAAAACTGCTACCTTGCATTTCATCCGGTTTGAGCTTGCGATTACGGGCCCGTTCGCTGATCTCACCCAGCTCGCCGGCAATTTCAAACAAGCCTTTCTGGTCGACATCGCGGACTACGGGAACCACCAGTCCTTCCGGGGTATCCACCGCCACCCCGATATGAAAATACTTTTTCAACACCAGGCGATCACCGTCACCGTGGAGGGAAGCATTGAAATCCGCATAATTACGCAGGCTTACCACCACCGCTTTCATTACCATCGCCAGGGCAGTGAGCCTTACGCCCTGACTCTTTGCCAACTCCTTCTGCGCCTGACGAAAACTCTCCAGCTCGGTAATATCGGCTTCATCAAACTGGGTCACCTGAGGAATCTGTGGCCAGGAGCGACCCAGGTTTTTCGCGGTCAACTGGCGGATTCTGCTGAGTTTGACCTCTTCAACCGCTCCCCATCGGGAATGGTCATAATCCGGTAGCGGTGCTAAGCCACCACCGCCACTGACCCCACCGCTGGTAAGCACACTTTTAACATAAGCGGTCACGTCATCACGGGTGATTCGCCCCTTGCGTCCACTGCCGGTAATCGCACCGAGGTCGGCCCCCAGCTCACGGGCAAACTGGCGAACCGCCGGACTGGCATGGGCGCTGCCAGCGGGGATCTCTGCCGCCGGTTGTGGCGCAGCGGCAGCGACCTGGATCGGCGCTGGAGAAGCATCGCCAGCAGGTTCCGGTTCAGGGTCAGACTCGGGCGCAGACTCGGTTTGCCCGGAATCCGCTGACAAGGGCGCGGGTTCTTCAGCGGCAGATTCCGCCGCCGCCTCTGCCGATTCGACTACGGCCAGCAGGGCACCCTGCGCCAGTTTATCGCCGGGTTTTACCAGCAACTCCACCACTTTACCGGCCACTTCAGCGGGGATATCCATTGCTGCCTTGTCGGTCTCCAGCGTTACCAGGGTGTCTTCAGCAGCGATTTCAGCCCCTACCGCAACCTCAACCGCCGCGACATCAACCTCGTCAATGCCATCCCCTAACTCGGGAACCTTAATTTCAATTTTCATGAGTTAACTGCCTTAAATCGAAACGGGATCGGGGCGCTGGCCATCGATACCCAGCTGGGTGGCGGCGCTGACCAGAATTTTCGGGTCAATATCACCTTGTTGTGCCAGGGCATGGAGCGCGCTGTAGGCCAGGTAATGGCGATCGACCTCAAAAAAGTCCCGCAGCAATTCGCGAGTGGCGCTGCGACCAAAACCATCCGTTCCTAACACTGTGTAGGCACCGGGTACCCAGCTACGCACCTGATCGGCATAGGCTTTAATGTAGTCGGTAGCCGCAATCACCGGGCCGGGGTGACCCTCCAGGGTCTGCTCAAGATAACTCTGCTGTGGAGTGGCCTGCGGATTGAGTCGATTATGGCGCTCCACCGCTAACCCATCCCGGCGCAGTTCGTTAAAGCTGGTCACCGACCAGATATCGGCGAGCACACCGTAATCCTGCTGCAGAATATCCGCGGCGGCGATCACTTCCCTGAGTATTGAACCGCAGCCCATAAGCTGGACCCGCGGCGCCTTAGCCGGCTTTTTGGGTGCGGGACGAATTTTGTAAATGCCACGCAGAATGCCCTCTTCGACACCGTCAGGCATCGCCGGTTGCGGATAATTTTCGTTCTCTATGGTGAGGTAGTAATAGATATTTTCATCATTGCCGTACATCCGCTGGATACCATCCTGGATGATCACCGCCAACTCATACATGTAAGTCGGATCATAGGAACGGCAGCTGGGAATGGTAGAGGCGAGCAGATGACTATGACCATCCTGATGCTGCAGTCCTTCACCGTTTAGCGTGGTTCGGCCCGCCGTCGCCCCGAGCAGAAAGCCACGGGCACCCATGTCAGCCGCGGCCCAGGCAAGATCACCGATGCGCTGAAAACCAAACATGGAATAGAAAATGTAAAAGGGGATCATGCTCACCTGATGATTACTGTAGGCCGTGCCCGCCGCTATCCAGGAGGAGAAGGCACCCGCCTCATTGATCCCTTCCTGGAGAATCTGCCCCTGCTTGTCTTCACGGTAAAACATGAAGCTGTCGGCATCTTCAGGTTCGTATTTCTGCCCTTCAAAGGCGTAGATACCGGACTGCCTAAAGAGCCCTTCCATACCAAAAGTACGCGCCTCGTCAGGAACAATAGGCACGATATTCTGGCCGATCTTTTTGTCCTTGATTAACAGACTGAGAATGCGCACAAAAGCCATGGTGGTGGAAATTTCACGCTCCGCGGTGCCCTCCAGCGCCGCCTTAAAACTGGTCAGCGGCGGCACCGCCAGTGCCGGCGCCTGCGGGTTACGGGCAGGCAGATAGCCGCCCATCGCCTGACGGCATTCCCGTAGGTAAACCATTTCGGGCTCATCGTCGGCCGGTTTGTAGAGGGTCGCGGTTTTCGCCTCCTCATCGCTGAGCGGGATGTGAAAACGGTCGCGAAAATAGAGCAGGTCGTCGGCCCCCATCTTTTTTAGCTGGTGAGTAATGTTCTTACCCTCACCGACGTTACCCATGCCGTACCCTTTGACGGTTTTGCAGAGAATTACCGTCGGCTTATCCGACTGCATGGCAGCGTGATAAGCGGCATAAATCTTACGAAAATCGTGGCCCCCGCGTTTCAGGGCAAATATTTCGTCGTCGGAAAGATGGGCCACCAGCTGTCTTAATTCGGGATAGGCACCAAAAAAATGTTCGCGAGTGTAAGCCCCGCCGCGAGATTTATAGGCCTGGTACTCGCCGTCGACCACCTCTTCCATACGTCGCGCCAGCAAGCCGCTCTTATCCTTATCCAGCAGGGCATCCCAGCCCCCGCCCCAGACCACCTTGATGACATTCCAGTTATCGCCGAGGAAATCAGCCTCCAGCTCCTGAATGATCTTGCCATTTCCGCGCACCGGCCCATCCAGCCGTTGCAGATTACAGTTGATGACAAACACCAGGTTGTTGAGTTTTTCCCTATTGGCCAGCGACAGCGCACCCCGGGATTCCGGTTCATCCATCTCACCGTCGCCCAGGAACGCCCAGACCTTGCGATCCTGCATATCCATCAGACCCCGGTTATGCAGGTAGGCCATAAAACGGGCCTGATAGATGGCCATAATCGGTCCTAGTCCCATGGAGACGGTGGGGAATTGCCAGAACTCCGGCATCAACCAGGGGTGCGGGTAAGAGGTGACCCCGGGACCATCGCCCAGATCACGGCGAAAGTTGAGCAGCTGCTGTTCGCTGAGACGGCCTTCCAGAAACGCCCGCGCGTAGATACCGGGCGACGTGTGGCCCTGAAAAAACACCATATCGCCGCCGTGTTCGTCGGTGGCACCACGAAAAAAGTGGTTAAACCCCACCTCCAGCATGGTCGCGCAAGAGGCATAACTGGCAATATGGCCGCCCAATCCGCTGCCATCTGCATTGGCCCGAACCACCATGGCCATGGCATTCCAGCGGTTATAACCGCGCAATTTACGCTCCAGTACAGGATCACCAGGAACCGGCGGTTCCAACTCAACCGGAATCGTATTCAGGTAAGGCGTGTTGGCATTGTAGGGGGATTCAACCCCCCGTCGACGGGCCTCATCGGCCAGCTGCTGTAACAGAAAGCGAGCGCGGTCATTGCCGTCAGCTTCCAGTACCGAGCCGAGCGCGGCGAGCCACTCAAGCGTCTCCGCCGGATCAATATCCTCCGGCAGCTGCAATTCCGCATCCATGGACTGATTAGGTTTATTCATTGACAAAAATTCTCCGATTCCTGGGTAATCGATCGGCACCGACTATCGCTGATCTGGTTATCGCCAGCGCTGGCGGTAAAGCTGCGGCAGGGACTTACCCTGTCTGCATGGCCGGGCATTCTACACCAGCCCAAGTTTGGCTACCTCACTGACGGCGCAGTTGAGCAGGTTAAAATAGAGCCCTACAGATCACCCGAACCGCGTCCCGGTAACCCAACATTCAGGCCCCTCACCCTCGCTATGACTGACTCAATTCAACTCTCCCGACCGGATGACTGGCACCTGCACCTGCGCGACGGTGCCATGCTCCGGACCGTTGTCGGACACTCCGCTGCCCAGTTTGCCAGGGCGATGATAATGCCCAACCTGACCCCGCCGGCCACCAGTTGTCGGCGACTGCTCGACTATCGCCAGCGCATCCTTGCGGCACTCCCTGACAACAGTCCCTTTAACCCGTTGATGGCACTCTACCTGACCGACCAGTTAACCGAAGCAGAAATCAAAGAGGCCGCCAGCAACCCCCATATTGGCGCGGTGAAACTCTATCCGGCGGGCGCCACCACCAATTCGGCCGCCGGGGTAAACGACCTGCAGGCGATTTATCCGGTGCTGGAGTGGATGGAAAAGTACGATCTGCCCTTACTGGTGCATGGCGAAGTGACCGATGCGGAAATCGATATTTTTGATCGCGAAGCGGTGTTCATCGACCGCCACCTCAACCCGATCGTAAATACCTTTAGCGGCTTGCGGCTGGTGCTAGAACACATCACCACCCGCGATGGCACCGATTTTGTCAGCGCTGCCCGCAACGGCGTGGCCGGCACCCTCACCGCCCATCACCTGCTGCTGAACCGCAATCATATGCTGGTGGGGGGCATTCGCCCCCACCACTACTGTTTACCGGTATTAAAACGGGAAACCCACCGTCAGGCGCTGGTGGCAGCTGCGATTAGCGGCAACCCGAAATTTTTTGCCGGTACCGACAGTGCCCCCCACCCGCAGGGTGAAAAAGAGTCAGCCTGCGGCTGTGCAGGCATCTACACCGCCCACGCGGCCATTGAGCTTTACACCGAGGTGTTTGATGACGCCGATGCACTCGGCCGACTCGAAGGGTTTATGAGCCATCACGGTGCCGATTTTTATAAATTGCCGCGCAACCGCGAGCAAATTACGCTAACACGCCAGAGACAACCGATTGAACCCCATTTTGGCCAGGGCGATGAAACCGTAATCCCACTCAGGGCCGGAGAAGAGTGCCGCTGGCAACTGATCAATCCAGTCGTTGACCGGTAACCAGTAAGTTCAACGCTCTCTCCAGAAGAATCTCTACTCCAGCGGTGGCCGGGTGTTTTCGAATACCGGCAGCGCTGACCAGCGCTGCTGGCAGTCGGCTATATGCGGCCAGGGTTGTAACGAATAGCCCCCCAGCTGCAGCTGTTCCAGGCTTACACCGAGGGCGATGGTGACCAGCGAAACCATTTCGGTATCGAACTGCTGCTCGGTGAGTGCCCGCTCCAGCTCGGGCAATAGCTGCTCTAGTGTCTCTGCGGCGTGCTCCAGTCGTCGGGTTGCCCCCTCCACGCGGGGATTCAGGCAACCACAATAAATCTGCTCAGCACTCAGGGGCGCCAGCCGCGTGGTCTGCCAGTCAAGCCACTGGTCGGCCACCGCCCGCTGCTGATAATCCGCCGGATAAACCGTGTCGGCCGCCCCCCGGGTCGCCACCAGATAACGCTGAATAGCATGCACCTCTGCCAGCATAAACCCCTGGTCATCAATCATCGGCACCTTGCAGAGCGGGTTCAGCGCATCGGGCAGATAGATCAGATCGCCCTGGTTCACCTCGACCAGCTCGTAGTCAATGTCCAGCTGCGCGCAGAGAATACGAATCTCGCGGGTCTGCGCTGACTGCTGATGTCCATAGATATCCATCAACCAATACTCAACCTGTCAGGACCGGTCAGGGACAGGGGTTGGGAAAGCGCGTATGGATCGCCTGAATACCTTCGAGCAGCTCATCGCTGAGTTGCACCTGGGCGCTGGCGATATTGCTTTGCAGCTGCTCCAGGGTGGTGGCACCAATAATGGTGCTGGTCACAAACGGCCGCGAATTGACAAACGCCAGGGCCATCTGGGCCGGATTCAGGCCATGGTCCCGCGCCAACTGCACGTACTCCCGCGTCGCTGCCACCCCCTGGGGTTTGGTATAGCGAGCAAACTGGGGGAACTGGTTGACCCGGTCGCGATCGCCAGCGGTGCCATCGATATACTTGCCCGACAGCACCCCAAAGGCCATCGGCGAGTAGGCCAGCAGACCGACATTCTCGCGGTGACTCACCTCTGCCAGGCCGATCTCAAACGAGCGATTGAGCAGACTATAGGGGTTCTGAATAGTGACGATACGCGGCATATCGAGGGTTTTCGCCGCCTCCAGCCAGCGCATCGTGCCCCAGGGCGTTTCATTACTCACGCCTATCTGGCGTACCTTCCCGGCGGCCACCAGTTCGGCGAGTACAGCGAGGGTCTCTTCGATGGCGATATGTTCGGCATCGGCATCGTGCTGATACTCAAGCTGACCAAAATAATTGGTGGGTCGGTCCGGCCAATGCACCTGATAGAGGTCGAGATAATCGGTCTGCAGGCGGCGCAAACTGCCTTCAATCGCCGCCTCGATATTGGCTCGATCCAGTTTCGGCCCGCCCCGCAGGTAGCCCATTCCCATAGAGCGTCCGGCCACTTTGGTCGTCAGCACCAGCTGATCACGATTCTTCCGCGCCGCCAGCCAGTTACCAATGATGGTCTCGGTGCTCCCCTGGGTTTCCGCTTTGGTCGGCACCGAGTACATCTCGGCGGTATCGATAAAATTAACCCCGTTTGCCAGCGCATAATCGAGCTGCTGATGGGCTTCGTCCTCACTGTTCTGCTGCCC
>JAYNPV010000017.1:0-9973 GCA_038113925.1 Gammaproteobacteria bacterium
ATTGATTGCGATGGCTGTCGTGGCTGCTGAGCAATCATTGGTCATCCATGCCGGTGGCCGCCACCTGACCCTGAAACCGGCCGATCTTGAGACCTTTGTCGAGAGCCGCGCTAAACGGGGTCACGCACTGCCGCGCGGACTGCAACGGGTACAGCGGATAGCGGCGGTCTAGGAGCTTGTCGGCTTGAGGATGGATGGGCTGGGAGTCGCGTCTGCTCTCGGGATACGGGTGCAATTTACGGACTGGCCCGGAAATTTCGCCCGTCGTTCGGCGATCACAGTGCAAACCATTGAAACTGTGAGCAAATCCGTAGGATTGCGAACTAGCCTGCCCGCCAGGGGTTGGAAATCGAATAAAGGTCTCTGCCGGTCACCCGATAACCAGCTTGGTGATTGATGGCCCGGCCCGGGTCATCGGCCGCAAAAACGGGAACCGACAGCGACATGGAAAAATTTCAACAATTACTCAGCGAGCGGGCTGCACAGCTTGATCTGAAAAAAAGCAGTCTCCCGCCGACGCGCGCGGTGCTTACCGAAGTCGTCACCCGACACGCGGTTCCGTCCAAGGATGCGTTGGCAAAACAGTTGTTTCGTGAAGATCAGATTCAGCAGCTTTTTGAACAGATGAATCAGGTGGCGCAGGCACAGCAGCGGTTGCAAGAAGGGTCTTATGGCATTTGCTCGAACTGTGCAGCACCAATCAGTCCCAGCCGTCTGCAACTGTTGCCCGAAACCCCCTTCTGTCTGCCGTGTCAGCGGGAGGTCGAAGCGTCCAAAAAATAGTTCTACGGCAACGGTGGTTCGTTTAGACTGGGGCCATGAATTCACTAGCGGACCCTAAAATAATCGAGCTGTTGGAAAAACTGCAACAGGAAGCCGCCGGCGATGCCCAGCGATGGGAAGCGCGCAAACAGCAACAGCAACAAAACCCGCCCGACAACTCAACGACTGACCCACTGATTCGGATGGGGGAATTTTATCTGGGGGTGGCCCCGGCGGAGGGTCGGCTGTTATACATGCTCGCCCGCAGTAGTAACGCCCAGAAGATTATTGAATTTGGTGCTTCCTACGGTATCAGTACGCTGTATCTGGGGGCAGCGGCGCGTGATAACGGTGGCGTGCTGATCACCACCGAGGTCCATCCGGAAAAATGTCAGGCGACGCGAGCGTTAATAGTCGAGGCCGGGCTGGAAGATCATGTTTCGCTGGTGGAAGGCGATGCCCTGGAAACCCTGAAGAGTGATGAAGGCCGGGTGGACATGCTGTTTCTGGACGGCTGGAAGGGGCTATACCTGCCCATGTTGGAATTAATTCAACCCCGCCTGCACCCAGGTGGGCTGGTGGCCGCGGATAACGTGGACCACGCGGCAGCAAACCCCTATGTTGAATTTATCCGTGGCGAAGAGTCAGGCTATGTCACCTCAACGGTCGGCGACATGGAGCTGAGCTGCTACCTGGGTTAGCCGGCATCTTCTACCTGATTAAGCTGATATAGCGCCTTTAAAAGACCGGATTGGCAGTTACCTGGCGTTTTGGGAATACGCGCAAAACACCGTTAACTTAGTGCCATTCGGTTAAGGCTCCCTTTTTTTATTAGCCGCGATCTGGGAAATGGTTATTTCCAACGAATCGTGGTGTTACGGTCGGCCGGGTCCGCGGCGATCCAGACCCCGTCATCGTCAATGTCGTATTCCTGATAGTTGTAGAACTCGATGGACGGCTCCCACGAGGGATCAAGATCCGGCGGTCCCGCCTCCATCTGCTTGGTCCAGTGCTTGTCATAGAGTTCACGGCTGGCCCAGTGTTCCAGCAGGACCACCCGGCCGGGGTTTTCCACGCTGCGTAGCACTTCGTACTGCAGGGCACCCTCGCGTTCGCGCACCGGAGCATTGGCCTGCACCATACCCGCAGCCGCCTGTTCGGCTACCTCACCGTTGGGAAAATTAATGGTTACTACGACTCGAACCCCAGCCATACCTGGCTCCTCCAGATGGAAACTCAACTCAATGTCGATGATTCTCTGCCCGCTGGAGAAGGGGGTCAAGGGGCAAGGGCAACTGCTTTTCGGGAGTCAGCGAAATTTTCCTGGCTGAGCTGGCGCGGGACTAGCATCCCGGTTTTCAGTCGAATTTTGGTGAACAAAGCCAGCAAATTTCCCGGCCTGCCGACGGCAAATTCCAACCCGGTTGTGATACGGTTCCCTGCTCTATAGAACAGGGAGAAAGAGAGATGGAGTATCGGCAGTTAGGACGGTCGGACCTGCAGGTTTCAGTCGTTGGGCTGGGCGGCAACGTGTTCGGCGCTCCGCGGCTGGATCAGGCCGCTTCCAAAGCCAATATCCTGTCTGCTCGAGACCTGGGAATCAATTTTATCGATACGGCCTATCTCTACAATACAGGTCAGAGCGAGCAGTTTGTCGGCGCCGCGTTGAGAGAGTGCCGGAACGACTTTGTCGTCGCCACCAAATTTCATTTTTTTGGCCTGGGTGATTCGGAAAGCCCCGAGCAGCGCATTCGTGATCAGGTTGAAACCAGCTTGCAGCGGTTGCAGATGGATCATATCGATCTGCTGCAAATTCATTTTCCCGCTGCCGATATTGATCCGGCGGTGATTATGGGCACGCTCAGCCAGCTGATTGCTGCCGGCAAAGTTCGCTACATTGGCCAATGTAACTACGCCAGCTGGCGGCATCTGCAAGCCGACCAGGTGGCCCGCAATAATGGCTGGGCACCGTTTATAAGCGCGCAGAATCAGTTCAGTCTGTTGCGCCGTCAGGTCGAGCAGGAGCTGCTGCCTTTTTGTCAGGCTTACGAGATCGGTTTTTTACCTTACTTCCCGCTGGCCGGCGGCTTTCTCAGCGGTAAATACCAGCCGGGCCAACCGGCGCCGGCGGGCAGCCGAGGAGCGGCCAATAGCCCGGTGATTCGCGGCAAGCGTAACCCGCGTAATGAGACGATTCTGGCGGCACTAACCGCCTATGCCGCCGATCACGGTCATACTGTGCTGGAGCTGGCGTTTGCCTGGCTGCTGGCTCACCCGCAAATACCTTCGGTGATTGCCGGTACCATGAGTCGGCAGCAAGTGGAACAAAACGCCGCCGCCGGCGAATGGCGACTGACCGAAGCGCAAAAAGAAGAAGTGGATCAACTCGCCGCCTGGGACGGCAGCGACGAGCAGGTCGAGCCTACCCTGGACTCTTTTAAGTAGGTCCGGAAAAAGCCCGGAAAACTCCGGGTTCCCCGTTTATTTCACCAGACGCAGCGTCCAGGGCACCCGAAATTGTTCGCCCTTTGAGCAACCGATGGCACCCAGAACACCAAATACCAGGTTGCAGGCACCGATAGCAAACATCAGCAGCGGGCCGATCAGAATGATCGTGAGGATAAGGCTGGCGACATAACCGATGACCACGGTAATCGACCAGTTCAGGGCTTCTTTGGCCTGGTCGTAAACGTAGGCGTCATCTTTCTTGATTAAAAAGACTATCAGGCCGGGAATAAAACTGAGAAAAATGGTCCCGATCCAGATCAGCAGCGCCAAATTGCGACTATCCTGGGGGACATCGCTGTCTGAGGTGCTTACAGAAGGGTTTTCCTGCGCGGCAATATCCTGTGGCTCCTGAGAATCATTGTCTGGCGTTGTCTCATTCATGGCGCTCATTCCTCGGTTAACGGTTCCAGTGGGACAATTATCATCTTGTCACCCGCTATTCACAAGCGTCCCGGCGGCGCAGTTTTCAGGGGCACAATCCGATCGCTGCTAAAATTTTTCACCGGCCATGGGCTGATGGGGGATTTATCCTGTCCCGTTTAAATACCGCACAAAAATTCTTGGATACCTTGAAAGCAAATGAGTGACTCTCCGGTCTCTAGCGGCATGAGTAATAAACAGGAACGTTACGACGCGCTGGTCACCGTCTACTCTGCGGATCTATTTCGCTATGCCATGTGGCTCTGTCGTAACCGATCAATGGCAGAGGATCTGGTGCAGGAAACATTCCTGCGGGCCTGGAAATCCCTGCATTCACTGCGCGACGACAAGGCTGCAAAAACCTGGCTGTTCACCATATTGAGACGCGAAAACGCCCGTCAGTACGAGCGCTTTACCCCCGGATTTGTAGATGATTACGATTTTGACGGCATTGCCGCTGAAGAAGACCAGAACGAGCAGGTGACGCAGTTAAGAGAGAGTATGAAAATGTTGGCCGATGAATACCGCGAGCCGCTGACCCTGCAGGTGATCGGGGGCTACAGCAGTAAGGAAATCGCCGAAATCCTTGATATAAACCCAGGCACCGTCAACACCCGGGTATTTCGTGCCCGCAAACAGTTAATGGAACTCATGGCCGCGGGTCAATCCAGCAACCCGCTGGAGGGGGTGAAATGAACTGCGTAGAGTTTCGCCGCCACTGCCTGCAGGAAGGGGCCGTGCTTGATCAGGCCACCAGCGAGCACCTCGAAGGCTGCGACTCGTGTCAGCGCTTTTTCCAGCAGCAGACCCAGTTTGAATCACTGCTGGCCAGCGCCGTGGCATTACCCGTGCCCGAGGGGCTCGAATCCAGAGTCAAGCTGCGTAAATCGTTTGCGCCTCGCTGGCAATTACGCCATTTCGCTATGGCCGCCATGTTGTTGCTCAGCGTCGGGGCAGGGTTGCGGCTGTTCTATGGACCCGCTCCTCTTGACCAGGCATTAGTTGCCCACGCACTTGAACCCCACTCCTACCGCGAAGCCGCTGAGCAGCCGATGCCGATCGCCAAAGTGAGCCAGATTACCCAGGCGTTGGGCGCGCAAATTACCGAGCTGGGGGATATTCGCTACGCCGGTCACTGCCGTATTCACGGTCGTTTGGCCGTGCACATGCTGGTGAATACCGACATGGGTCGCTACACCCTGTTCCTGATGCCGGAACAATCAGTTGAAGAACGTATCAGCCAGCAGGTAGAGGGTCATCGGGTGGTGATGTTCCCATCCGGTAAAGGCAGCATTGGCCTGGTGGTTCCCGCCGGCAGCGACTGGGTGGAAACCACCGAAGAGCAGGTGCGCCGGGCGGTCAGCTGGACCATCTGATATAACCTCAAGCGGGCTGGTTTTGCTGTATGCGCTTCGACGCAGCGTGGATGAAATTCTTAAACAACTCCCAGTTTTCCACGTATTCGGAGCCGCTGGTTGGTTTCTTCGGGTAAGCCAGTGCGACCGGGCGGTTAAAGTAGTTGTCCAGCGCCGCGTTGGAGTAGCCGGGTTCACACAGCTGTTCAAAGACCAGCGGTATTGCGCCAGGAATCGCATTGATTATCCTGACGGAATTCAATATATAGGTCAGGTGGCCCAGTGCCCGTTTCTCGTAATCCGGTCCAAAGGTGAACCGGTTGATCTGCTCTCCGCCATCCCGTCGCCAGGTCCCCGCATCAATGGCAATAATAAAGCTTGCAACGGTTGATGCAAGGTCTTGCCGAATCAGGGTGATTACCTGAAGGTTTTCCTGTTGCAGCAACTGTCGCAGATGACGGTGTCTGTTTGGCATGGATTTAAAACCAGCGTAGGCGGCGTGCTCATTGCATTGGTAAAACGCCCGGATCAGGGAGAGTTCGTCGGTCACCGGCATCCCGGAGAGCCGCTGGTACTCTCGGCTGATCCTCTCCACGGATGTCGGATGAAGCAATTCATTATCCCGGCAATCAATCTGTTTATTGGGCACGGCGATATCTGCAAAACCGGCCAGTGAATCCATTAACCCGGTCGAACCCGTTCTGCCAGTGGTCAGAAGAGCAAATTTTTTTGTATTACTCATACCGCTTCCAGTTGTCTCGCCCCGAATGCGGGCGACAGGGCTGGGCCGTCAGTTCGATATCGTCGGTTGATAATGGCTACCCGGTTTAGCCCCGGTCCTGGTATTGCCCCCGGTATTTCAACCAGTGACATCCTTGCTGGCTTGTGCAAGCGGGCATCTTCATTATGGGCCAATAACACGCGTCTCCGATGTTTCCCGGTCAGCCCTTCGCTCCTATAAATCTTCGGGCAGGCGATGGCCTTTGCCGCGCTTGGCGCGCAGGTAGCGGATATTGTAGTCGTTTACGCCGCTGACCAAGGAGAGTGCTTCGGCAATCTCCTGGCCGTTTTCTTCCAGATGCTGGCGTTTTTGCGGATTGTTTGACAGCAGCCGAATCGGTGTACCGCCGAGCAGGTATCGCAGGGCTATGGCTGCATCGGAAAAATCCCGGGAATCTTCCGGCAGGCCCAGAGAGACATTGGCTTCGTAAGTGTCCTGACCGGCATCCTGCAACAGATAGGTAATGGCCTTGGCCCACAAACCGATACCCCGGCCTTCATGCCCGGACATGTAAACCACTGCACCGCCGCCTTGCTGTTTCATCAGGCGCAAAGCAGCATTCAGCTGCGGGCCGCAGTCACAGCGCATGGAGCCGAAAATATCGCCGGTCAAACAGCAGGAATGGATACGTACCAGGGGTGCGTCCGAGTCGCGAAAGCCGGGCAGGGCGAATACCGAGTTGACCGACATATTGGTTTGCAGCAGTGCTCGAAAGGCGTCGCTCTGGCCGCCACGGACATCGTTGGCCGCCTCCAGGACGTGAGTCAGTTCGACGCGGCGCACGAAGGGATACCACTCCAGGGGGATTTCTTCGCCGTCGATCAGCCGCGGGATGGTGACGGGCCCGAGAATGGAAATAAAGGGCGCAGTTTCGCCGCTGATTTCCTGGCCCGACTGATCGAGATCGACCAGTTGGTGATTATTGATCAGCAGTTCCCGAATGGATTTATCGACATAACTAAACACGGTGGCTGGTTCCTGAAGGCATGGGGAGTTAACAAGCGGTTTGTAAGATACAGTTGCAATAGCAGGTAAAGGATATAACATATCAATCTATTAGGTTTGAACAATCCCATCATCATCCTTAATCGGCAACCGGGGCTGCAATCTCCCTTAAAAATCAGCGTAGGAGCTCCGACGCTGGCCAGGCAACACCGGGCCAAATTGGACAGGGGGAGCAAGGTCTGGTTAAGCCAGATGATTCTCTGAGGGGGAACTGACAAGGATTGCAGGGGCGACTTCAGTCGCGACAGCCAGCGTGTTCTACCATCCCGAGGTCGCGACTAAAGGCGTTTACCAAAACAAAGGCTGAATGATCGGTTTTCGGGGCCGCCCCGGGGATAGAGAGATTGAGGAAATCAATTGAGAACCAGCATTGAGGAACGATGATGAATAACGCCACTCTTGCCAGCAGTGCCATGGTCTTGCTTTCACTGCTTTCCACCAGCCTCCACGGCGGCACCTCAGATCACCACGACGAACACGACCACCATCAGCAACAGGCCCACCTGCATGGGCGGGTGGAAATGACACTGGCCATTGACGGCAACAGTGTGGAACTGAATATGGAATCTCCCGCGGCCAATATCGTCGGCTTCGAGCACGCCGCATCGACGCCGCAGCAGCGTGAGCGTGTAAATAGTGCCAAGTCAATCCTCGAATCACCGGAAAAAGTGTTGACCTTTAAGGGCAGCCATTGCGAACTCAAAGCAGTGGAGGTTGACGTTTCAGCGTTGCTCGCGCCCGAAGCAGCCGGTCATAGCGAAGACGATGATCATAAGCATGAAGAGGATTACGGTGGGCACGAGGATCATGGCGAGCACAACCATGATGACCACGCGGCCGGCGAAACCCACAGCGAGATTTCAGCCGGTTATCAATTCCTCTGTGCGGAGGGGACCAAACTGACCGCCATCACGGTTAACCTTTTTAGTCATTTTTCCGGCATTGAAACCATTCATCTGGCCTGGGTCAGCGACCGCAACCAGGCGGCGGCGCAACTGACTGCCGACTCCACCACCATCGACCTGGAGTGAACGCGGTGAATAAAGTCCAGCAAATCATCAAACACGCAGAACAGCACTGCCAGGCCCACGGCGCCCGCCTTACGGACAAGCGCAAACAGGTGCTTGCCGGGCTGCTGCAGTCGGAAAAAGCCCTCTCCGCCTACGAGCTGGCGGACTACTGCAAAAGCGAGTTTGGCGTAAAAATTCCAGCCATGTCCGTGTACCGGATTTTGGCTTTTCTTCAGGACGAGCAGTTGGTGCACAAACTTAATCTGGCCAACAAATACGTTGCCTGCGCCCACATCGCCTGCGATCACGCTCACGAAGTGCCGCAGTTTCTAATCTGCGGCGAGTGCCAACAGGTGAAAGAAATCGCCATCAGCAAATCAATCACTAAAAAATTACAGCAAAGTGTTGCAGCGGCAAATTTCCATTTACTTAGTCCCCAACTGGAAATGGATTGCCTGTGCGAAAGCTGCATGAATAACGTGGCCTGAGGCCAAAAACGGAGAAGTAACAATGGCTAGCCTGCAAGCCCTGTCCGATAAATCTGCGGTAGGTCTCTCTTTACTGTGCACGATCCACTGCCTGGCGATGCCGCTGGCGTTGGCATTACTGCCCTCGCTTGCTGCCCTGCCACTGGCCGATGAAACCTTCCACTACTGGATGCTGTTTGCGGTACTGCCCATCAGCGCCTATGCACTGACCGTGGGCTGCAAAAAGCACCAACGCTACCGCCTGTTATTGATCGGTGGTAGCGGCCTGCTGATTATGTTTTTTGCGGCCTTTGCCGGGCACGATCTGCTGGGCGAAACCGGGGAAAAGACCCTGACCGTGATCGGCGCGCTGATTCTGGCGCTCGGCCATATCTGGAACCACCGCCTCTGCCAGCGTCAGGATCGTTGCGAGTGTCCCGCTGCCTGATCCGGCTCCGGGCTATTCAGCCGACTCGGTATAGGCTTCATACTCTGCCATCTCAAGCACGTAGGCTGCGGTGGCGAGGTCGTTTTGGTGAATTGATGCCGTCAATACGCCAGATATCCAGAAGGGATCGTACAAGGCCTCTTGCTTCATGCCTTTGGGATAATTCACCAGAATAATCTGGTTGGGCGGTGGCGGCGGCACGTGAATGCAGGCACCGAAATAAGGCACCAGGAAGAACTGTCTGACGGTCTGATCGTCGTTGAACTCAAGGGGCACCACAAACCCGGGAATGCGAATTGCCTTGCCATCCAGTTCGGCAACCACTCGCGTGGAGACCAGCGCCTGCTGATAACGATCATCGCTGGCAGCGGCGAGGCTGTTCTGAATCTGGTTGCTGATCTGATCTTCAAACGATCCGTCTTCAATATCCATGATCGATTGAGGCGGATTTAACAGCGCATCGAGATCGTCTTTGGGCATCAGGTCGGTCCATTCGACCGTCTTGAACGCAGCACTGTCACCGGCGGGGCCTTGGCTTTCGGCGGCGGCAAAATCGGTACCGGCCATCAGCATCCATGCCGCCACCGTAACCAACCCTGACCATCGGCGGCAGGGCTTGTTGTGATCAAGTCCAAGCCTTGCCCAAATAGATTCGGACAGCAGGTTTTTTATCGACATTTCACCGTAATCGCGTTGAATACTGAGGTTAAGATGATACTGTGTATCTTTTTAAATAACATTTTTTCATGCTGATTTTCCGCCCCGGATTTTCCTGAGCAGCGCCGATGACAATCCAGTTGCAGAAGGTCCGCTTCGCCTACCCGGACGCCCCTCAAAAGCCGGTGCTTGATATTCCACACTGGGCGGTTGCCGAGGGCGAACAGATATTTGTGCATGGGCCCTCGGGGGGCGGTAAATCAACCCTGCTGAACCTGCTGAGCGGTATTCTTCACACCCACCGGGGCGAAGTATCAGTGCTCGGCGAGCGGCTGGACCAAATGAGCAACCGCCGCCGCGATCGCTTCCGCGCGAATAATATCGGTTACGTGTTTCAGCAATTTAATCTGATCCCTTACCTGGATGCCATCGACAATATCCGCCTGGCGGCGCACTTTGGCCCCACCGGACAGGCAGCCCTGGAGAAACAGACCAACGAGCTGCTCGCTCCCCTGGGCATCAGGTGTGATGACCGACACCACCCGTCGGTGCGGCGCGGC
>JAYNPV010000017.1:9983-19075 GCA_038113925.1 Gammaproteobacteria bacterium
GCCATTGCCAGAGCCCTGATCAACAAACCCCGGCTGCTGATCGCCGACGAGCCTTCATCGTCGCTGGATCAGGACAATCGCGATACCTTTATGGGGTTGCTGATGTCACTGGTAAAAGCACACCGCATCACCCTGCTGTTTGTCAGCCACGATCTGTCGCTGGCCCATCACTTCGGGCGGGTTGAGGCGCTGTCCGATATTAACCGGGCCGGTAGCTGAATGTTTATCCGTCTCGCCGGCAAAAGCCTGCTCAACCGTAAAGGCTCGGTGGTGCTGAACCTGCTGGCGTTAACCGTCAGTATTTTTGTGTTGTTAGGCGTTGAGCACATTCGTCAGCAGGCGCGGCAGAGTTTTGGTAACACCGTCTCCGGTGTCGATCTGATCGTGGGGGCAAGAACCGGTAGCCTCAATTTGCTGCTCTACTCGGTATTCCGCGTGGGCTCACCCACCAACAACATCAGCTGGAGCTCCTACGAAAAGATCGCGGCCGGCAAACAGGTGGCCTGGGCGGTGCCGATCGCGCTGGGTGATTCCTACCGCGGTTATCGGGTGATGGGCACCACATCCGATTATTTCACCCGCTTCAGTTACGGCAATAAGCGCCCACTCGAATTTGCCAGCGGCAAAGCCTTTGCCGATGTTCTGGACGTGGTGCTGGGTGCGGAAGTGGCCAGAAAACTCAATCACCAGCTCGGCGATCAGCTGGTGCTGTCCCACGGCATCGCCAGCACCAGCTTCAGCCTCCACGACGACAAACCCTTTAAGGTGGTGGGCATCCTCGCCCCCACCGGCACGCCGGTCGACCGGACCCTGCACGTCAGCCTGCAGGGCATCGAAGCCATCCATATCGATTGGCAACAGGGGGTGAAAATTCCCGGCAAAGCCGTGTCGATTGAGCAGCTGAGTCAGATGGATCTGCAACCGAAAAGCATTACCGCTTTTATGCTGGGCCTGAACTCAAAAATAGCCACTTTCAAAGTCCAACGGCAGATCAACAACTACCCGCGCGAGCCACTGATGGCCATTCTGCCCGGTGTGGCCCTGTCTGAGCTCTGGCAAATGATGGGCACCTTCGAAAACGCCCTGCGGCTGATATCGGTCTGTATTCTGATCTCCGCCCTGCTGGGGCTGAGTGCCATGCTGCTGGCGTCGATCCGCGAGCGCGAGCACGAGATTCAACTACTGCGGGTCATCGGCGCGCCAGCGATTTTCCTGTTTTTACTGATCGAACTCGAAGCCCTGCTAATCAGTATTACCGCCATCGTGGTCGCCGTCTCGCTGCTCTACGCCGCCCTGGTGGTTGCGGGAGACCTGCTGGCATCGGAGTTCGGGCTGCATATCAGCACCCATATCGGCTCTGAAAACAACTTGACTATCGCGTTGCTGGTTATCCTTGCAACGCTGATCGCGGCAGCCATACCGTCACTTAAAGCCTATAACAACGCACAGCTGAAATAGGCGGCGCGGTGTTACCCCCGCCCCATGGTGTAAAACTCATCATTGGGACGCATGCTAAGCATATTGGCCATGCGGTTGGAGAGGCAGAAGAAGGCGGCGATGGCACCTATGTCCCAGATGTCTTCGTCGTCAAAGCCGTGGCTGCGCAGGGTGTCGTAATCTTCGTCGCCGATTTCGTCTGAGCTGAAACCGACGGTCATGGCGAAATCGAGCATGGCTTTCTGTTTATCGGTGATATCCGCCTTGCGGTAGTTGATGGCCACCTGATCGGCGATGAGTGGATTCTTGGCGACGATCCGCAGAATAGCGCCGTGGGCAACGACGCAGTAGTGGCACTGGTTGCCGCCGCTGACGGTGACCACGATCATCTCTTTTTCGGCCCGGGTGAGGTTGCCTTTGCGCAGCATTACCGCGTCATGCATGGCAAAAAAGCCGCGCAATTCGTCAGGCCGGTGGGCCAGCGCCAGGAATACGTTGGGGATGAAGCCGGTTTTTTCCTGTACCGCCTCGATCTGCTCACGAATGTCATCGGGCAGGTCCGCCAGATCGGGGATAGGAAATCGGCTGATAGGGGGTTGGTTCATGCTTGATTCTCCACGGATTGGCATCGACGGGCGGGGGCCGCAAATAAAGCCACAATTGGATTGGCCTGTATTACTGGATTGAGAAGTGAGCGCAGCGGCAGGTGAGAATTATGGGCGATTTCCCCCATTCGTTCACCTTGCCGCCGGGTTAATTCCCATAAGATTAATGCTGGTGATCAGCGCAGAATCATTTTTTCACTGCCAGCGCCGAAGATCGGCTTGTCCGGCAGCACCACGCCGGTACGTCGGGCGTAGTTTTGCCAGCTGTTTATCAGTTGCTCAAGCTTGTCAGGATATTGATCGGCCAGGTCGGTGGTTTCCCCAGGGTCTTCGGCGAGGTTAAAAAGTTGCCAGCGGGCAGTGCCGAAGGGCTTGTTGATGCTGGAGATTTTCCAGTCGCCGCGGCGCAGGCCCTGCATGCCGAAGAGTTCAAATCCAAACTCAGCGTCTGCGTCGTGGAGGCGATTGCTGTTGCCGGTTAGCAGCGGATGCATTGATTTGCCTTCGATGGCGATCAGTGGTCGATCTCCGGCGTGGGTGGGCGGCGTTACGCCGGCAAATTCGAGCAGCGTGGGCATCAGGTCTTGCACGGTGGCGATCTCGGTCACCGGTGCTGAACGGGGTGTTACGCCTGGACCGGCAATGATCAGCGGTGCCCGTATTCCGCCCTCGCTGATAAACAATTTATGCAGGGCAAATGGGGCGGTGCCGGCTAGTGCCCAGCCAGGTCCGGTCGATGGCCGCGAGCCTTTACGGCCGATATTTTCCAGGCGGTTGTCAGAATTACGCTCCACCCAGCCATCGGGTACCAGCGGGTTGGCCTGCAACATGATGCCGTTGGCACCGTTATCGGAGATGAAAATGATCAGGGTGTTGTCGTAACGACCCGCCTGTTTCAGTTGTTCAATCACCCGGCCGACGTTGGCATCCAGGTTCTCCACCATGGCGGCGTATATCTCCATTGACCGGGCCGAGATCGCCTGCTGCTCGGTCGAGAGTTGATCCCAGGCGGGTACGTGGGGCGGGCGCGGGGCCGCCAGGTCGGCGTCTTTGAGTAATCCCAGATCTACCAGTCGGTCGATCCGTTCCGAGCGTAATTGATCATAGCCCTGATCGTAGCGGCCACGGTAACGGTCGAGCCATTCGTCGGGAACATGCAGGGGATCGTGGGGCGCGGTAAAGGCCAGATAGGCCAGCAGGGGCTGATTCTCGGGGGTAGCGCCGATCCATTCGATCAGTCGGTCGGCATAGAAATCTGAAGAATAGAACCGGTCCGGCAGGTGCACCCGCTGGCCATCATGACGATAAACGGGTGGATAGTTCATGGTGTAGGGAGCTTCATCACCAAAGTGGCTGGCCGCACCGAGGAACATGGCAAAGGAGTGGTCGAAACCGCGTCGGGAGGGGTCCTGTTGCTCACCCAGGCCAAGGTGCCATTTGCCGGCCATCATGGTGCGGTAGCCCGCCCCCTGCAGCAGTTCCGGCAGGGTCGCGGCCCGATCATTCAGGTGGCCCTCGTAACCAGGCTGGCCAATCTGGTTGGGTCGCAGCAGTTCCAGCATTGACCCCAGACCCACCCGGTGGTGATCAACACCGGTCAGCAGCATCGCCCGGGTGGGCGAGCAGGTGGGCGCGGTGTAAAACTGGGTGAACATCTGGCCACGCCGGGCCAGCGCATCCAGGTGCGGTGTGCGAATTTCGCCGCCGAAACCGCCCCAGTCGGTGTATCCCATGTCGTCGGCCACCACTAACAGAATATCCGGTCGCTGGTCGGCGGCAGCGCCGGGGGCAAACCCCCAACCAATTGCGATGAGCAGGGTAAAGAGTTGTTTAGCTGTTTTCACGAAAAACCTCCTCTGGTTTTTTTACTGGGACTTGTTATTACTTTTTAACAGGCCATGATCTGAGTTAACCGCGGCATTCCCTTAACGCCTGTCAACTGCACAGCAAGGATTCCCGCAGGAGCGACTTCAGTGGCGACTGAAGTCGCTCCTACCACTCCTGTCAGAGGTCTTGGTGGAGTTCATTTGCAATAACCAAACCTCATTTCCTCGCCACTGGCAGGGTCTGGCCGGCGTTGGGGCGCCGGAGCTGAGGGTAATTAGGGTTAACAGGCTCTGCCTCGAAATCACTATTATGGTTCTAGCCGCGGGTCAGTGGTGTGCCATTATTCGCGTGCCAGTCCAGTATGCCCTGCCAGATCTCATCAGCGGTTTCGGCGTACCAGACCAGCTCCGCATCTTCAGGGTTGATAACTCCTTCGTCGACCAGAAAAGCGATGTTCAACACCTGCTGCCAGTAGGATTTGCCCACCAGGACGACGGGCAACGGGGCAATTTTTTTGGTCTGTATCAGGGTCAGGGTATCCATCAGTTCGTCCAGCGTGCCGTAGCCGCCGGGAAAAGCAACCAGCGCTCTGGCCCGCAGCAGAAAATGCAATTTACGCGTGGCGAAGTAGTGAAAGCTGAAACAGAGGCCCGGGGTAATGTAGGGATTAGGGGTCTGCTCTTCGGGCAGGGTGATGTTCAAGCCGATGCTCTTTGCCCCGGCGGCATCGGCCCCCCGGTTGGCGGCCTCCATAATTCCCGGGCCGCCGCCGGTCATCAGGGTAACCTGTTGATGGCCGCCCACTAGACGGCCCAGTTCCATGGCTGTCGTATAGTAATGGCTCTTTTCCAGCAGCCGCTGCGCGCGGGTGAACTGATGTTGCAGTTCTTTATTGTCCGGGTTGGCGGCTAATCGCTGGCTGCATTGTTCGACCTTGCGCCGGGCCACCTCAGGCTCGGCAATGCGATTGCCACCAAACACCACTATGGTCTGCACAATGCCCTGCTGGCGCATGAGTGATTCAGGTTTCTGGTAATCGAGTAGCAGGCGGATGCCACGGGCGTCATCACCGCTCAGGTATTCGATATCTCCATCGGCCGAACGATAGGCGGGACTGTCGAGCAGCGTCCGTACCCGCTGAGCCTGGTCAGGGGTGGGGTGGTCAGCCAAGGAATGCTCCTGTTCAGTGGTTAAAGCGGTCGATTATGCGGATAAAAGGGTTAAACCGGGCGAAATTTAACCAGAGTGGTGTTGTCATCAACATCGTCAAAACAGGCACTCACCGGCATATCCACGGTTAGATTCTGCGGTGGGCAATCGACGATATTGGTGGTCAGTTGCGGCCCCTCGTCGAGTTTTACCACGGCCACAATCAGCGGCAATTCATCGGCCAGTCCGGGGTGCGGGGGCACGTGCAGTATGGTGTAGCTGTAGACCGACCCTAATCCTGATACCTGCCGCCAGCTCAGCGCCGACGACAGGCATTCACTACAGACCTGGCGCGGATAAAAAATCCACTCACCGCAGTCATCGCAGCGCTGAATTTCTAGTCGGTGCTCCCTTGCGGCTTGCCAGAAGGGGCGGGAGACATCGGTTATGGCCGGCACCGGCGGCGGAAAATTACTCATTGTTCGACTCCCAGAATCAGTCCGCACTGTTCGGCCATAATGCCGCCGTTGCCGTTTACATAGCCAATGGTGGCATCTTTTACCTGACGCTGTTCCCCACGGCCCATCAGCTGACGCACTCCTTCAATGACGTGGCTCATGCCCCCGGCGATGCCGGGTTGGCCGAACGAGAGCTGCCCGCCGTGGGTATTGCAAGGAAAATCACCGGCCCAGCTCAGGTCATGTTCCTCAATAAAGCGGCCGCCCTCACCCTTGGCGCAAAACCCGGCGTCTTCCAGTGTCACCAGTACGGTGATGGTGTAGCAGTCATAGGGCTGAATAAAGTCGATCTGCTCACGGGTGACACCGGCCATATCGAAGGCCAGATCCGCCGCCGGCTTGACCAGCGAATGGGTCATGCTGGGGGCGCGGGTAATGCTGGAGTGTTCCCCTGCTTCCCCGGCGCCGAGCAGGTAGACGGGCCGATTAGGTCCCAGTTTTGCCCGATCCGCGCTGGTGACAATAAAGGCCCCGCCGCCGCTGGCAGGGCTGACAATCTCCAGCAGGTGCAGCGGGTCGGCAATCATTCGCGAATTGAGCACGTCGTCGACGCTGATCTGCTGTTGGCCAAACAGGGCATGGGGGTTGGCGCAGGCGCTTTTGCGCTGATCGACCGCTACTTTGGCTAACTGTTCTGCAGTGGTGCCGAATTCATGCATATGACGGCGGGCAATCAGGGCATAGCCGGCGTTAGCACCAGACAGCCCGTAAGGGGCGTCGAACTCCAGTTCAGTGGCCGGAAAGGGTGGCGGTTTGTTCATAAACAGCTTGCTGTCCCAGGTGTCGCCGATTACGCAGAGCACCGTGTGACACATGCCCGCCTCGATGGCGGCCGCCGCCCGCCAGACCATGCCGGTACTGGAAGCCCCACCAAGCTCAACCTGGTCAAAGTAGCGCGGGTTAAGGTGCAGATATTCCACCACTGCCGATGGCCAAAGCATGCTGAAATCACTCAGGGAGGCGGCGGTGAGCAGACCGTCGATCTGCGATTTTTCCAGGCCAGCGTCGGCAATGGCGGCGCGGGCCATCTCGGCGATAATGCCCAGGGAGGTTTTCCCCTCAGGTCTTTTCTGGGGTGCCATTTCAGCGAATCCGGTGATCGCTGCCTTGCCTCGTAATGACATCTGTCGGTCCCTCTGCTAAGCGTTTAAGAACGGCTATTGTAGTTACAATCCAGGCTATGCAAAGCAAGACACCAGCGCAGCGTCAATCTGCTTACCAGGCTTCGGGGTTTGCCCGGTCGGGCCATTTACAGACTATCCTGCCGACCCTGTTTCGTCGGGTCGCCGGTATTAACTGGCAGCGTGAGCGAATGAATACCGCCGATGGGGATTTCATTGACCTGGACTGGCTCAACCACGGCCGTGACCGGGTGGTAGTGCTTTGCCACGGGCTGGAAGGCAGCGCCGACACCCATTACATGAAAGGCATGGCGCGGGCCTGCTCAGCCGCTGACTGGGACGTGGTGGGCTACCATTTTCGCGGCTGCAGCGGCGAGCCCAATCTGCTCGCACGGGCCTACCATAGCGGTGCCACGGACGACCTGACAGAGGTAATCGACCATGTTCTAAGCAGGGGTCAGTTCAAGCAACTGGCGCTGGTCGGTTTTAGTCTGGGCGGAAACTTGATACTCAAATACCTGGGGGAGCCGAATGATCAGCGCCCAGCCGAGCTGTGCGGCGGCGTGGCGATTTCGCCACCGGTGGATCTTTCCGGCTGCTGTGACCGACTTAATCAGGCGCAGAACTGGGTCTATCAGCAGCGCTTTCTGCGCTCATTGCAGGGCAAAATAATCGCCAAGGGGGAGCTGGTAAAACAGGCCCTGGGGGTGAGGACACTGCCCCGCTGTCGCAGCGTTCGCGAGTTTGACCACCGCTATACCGCCCCCCTGCATGGCTTCGATGGAGCCGAAGACTATTACCGGCAAAATAGCGCGGGCCAGTATCTGGCACAAATCGGGTATCCGGCACTACTGATCAGCGCCCGCGATGATCCGTTCCTGGGAGCCAGCTGCTTTCCAGGCCGCGATCAGGTAAACCAGCAATTGCAATTGCTATACAGCCAGCACGGGGGTCACGTCAGCTTTATGCAGCGCCATCCGTCGGGCAGTTTCTGGGCTGAACTGCAGTGCGTGGAGTTTTTACAGGCCGTGGCAGATCAGTGGCAATCGCCAGCTGCGGCCAGTTAATCAATAACGCGCCTAACTGAAATAGCTTTGCAGATAGGGGGCTACCAGCACATACCCCACGGTCGTCAGTGTCAGCACCGTGCTAAACAGGGCCGAATCCAGTTTGTAGCGATCACTCAGGGCAATCCCCACGGCGATGGAGGGAGCGGCGGCGGTGATTATGGTTGCCCCCAATATTTCGCCACTCACCCCCAGGCCGGTGGCGGCCAGATAACCCACGCCGCCGCCGAGGATAAATTTGATGATCAGCGCCGGGATTGCCAGCAGGGTTAGTTTTAGCCGGGTAAATTCAAAGGTGGTGCCCACCAGAAACAGCAGCAGGGGCACGGCGGCCATGCCCAGCGAGTCGATGGTCGCGGTCACCCCGGCCGGCAGGCTAATGCCGGAGAAGTTAAGGGCAATCGCGATGATTAAGGTCCAGAAGGGCGGCAGCTTCAAAAATACCAGCCCCGCCCCTGACGGCGCACCGTCGGACCCATAGCGGGCGACCAACATCACCCCTACCGACCAGACAATAGGGATGGTTGCCATCAGGTCGTACATCAGCGGTACCCGTATCGCATCCACGGCGTCGTAGAGACCTTCGATGACCGGCACTGCGGCACCCAGTCCATTGCCAAATGCGGTGGCCAGTATCAGTGCCCCGGCCTGGGGTCGGGTGATCCAGCCAAGGCGCGACATGCCCCCAAAAAGCACCCCACAGACCAGCATGCTCACCAGAATCACCACCGCCCCGGTGGCGGGGACTTTCAATAGATTCAGGTCGGGGGTGGACTGCAGGAACACTTTGAGAATCAGCGCCGGTGCCAGCAGATTGATCACCAGCGAGTTGAGCACCCCGCGAATTTGCCCGATGGGCACACCGCCAGGTTCGACTTTGCGCCAGGCGACGCCTGCAAGCAACATCAGTATTACCGGAATCAGATTTTCGTACATAGGTCCCCCTGTCAGCCCCCTGCAATATAACCGATGTATCCGGTGGTTTAGGCAACATCCACGGGCAGTGCGGCCCGGTCCCTGTTTTGCCGGTCCGCACAAAACAGCCCATCGGCCTGATTAGTCGGCGATAATGGCTCCCAGTGATCAACTCAATCGACTTTCAGTGAGTTTTAAGATGAAAAAAATAGAGAAGAGTGATGAACAGTGGCAGGCCGAATTGACCCCCGAGCAGTATCAGGTGTGCCGTCGTCAGGGCACCGAGCGGGCATTTACCGGCCAGTACTGGGATACCAAGGAAGACGGCATCTATCGCTGCGCCTGTTGCAACGAGCCGCTGTTTGACTCGGCCACCAAGTTTGATTCCGGCAGCGGCTGGCCGAGTTTCTGGGCACCCCTGAGCGAAGAGGGGGTAGAAACCGAAACCGACCA
>JAYNPV010000017.1:19144-20663 GCA_038113925.1 Gammaproteobacteria bacterium
GAGGTCCACTGCCGACGATGCGATTCGCACCTGGGACATGTTTTCCCCGATGGCCCCAAGGAGCAGACCGGGTTGCGCTATTGCATCAACTCGCTGTCACTGGAGCTGAAACCGCGCGACCAGGAATGAGTGAGCAACCGCTTCTCGATGAGACGCTGCGCATAGCCGTCGCAAGCTGGGAGCAGCACCGCTCACAGTTAGAGCAGGTTCGACGGTCTGTATTTATCGACGAGCAGGGAGTGCCCGCCGAGATTGAACTCGACGGCGAGGACATTCACTGCCAGCACCTGCTCGCGCTGGATTGCAGCGAACAACCGGCGCGACCGGTGGGCACGGTACGCCTGCTCCGGGATGGCCGTATCGGTCGGTTGGCCGTGCTGAAAGGTTATCGACGCCGCGGAGTGGGGCGTCAGTTGCTGCTGGAAATTTTGCAGGCTGCCCGGCAGCGCGGTCATGACACCCTTTATCTGCATGCTCAAAGCCAGGCGCAGGGCTTTTACACTGCCCTCGGTTTTCAGGTCGAAGGTGATGAGTTTCTTGAGGCGGGTATTCCTCATATCAATATGGTGCGGAAGCTGTCGCCAGAGTAAATCGTTGGTCACTGTGCAACAAATGCGGCCTGAGGGCGGTCTAGAAACCAGGACTGCTTAGCAGGTTCAAACCCAGGTTACCCACCACTGAAGATTGCGATGACTGAACCACTGCCCCGTATCACCATTGAATATTGCACCCGCTGCAACTGGTTGCTGCGCGCCGCCTGGCTGGCCCAGGAGTTACTGCAGACCTTCGATACCGAGTTGGGTGAGGTGGCGCTACTGCCCGGCGACGGGGGGCAGTTTCAGATCAACCTTGAGTGGGGTTCGAAGAGTCCCGTGCGACTCTGGTGCCGCGCGCAGGAGGGCGGTTTTCCCGAGGCAAAAATATTAAAGCGACGGCTGCGGGATCAGATCAATCCTGAACGCGATCTGGGGCATAACGACCGATGAAGAACTTATGGCTGGCGCTCTGGCTGCTGGTAATCGCCGGAGGCAAGGGCGCGTTGGCGGCTGCGGTGGTCACCGACCATACCGAGGTGGAGTTACTCGCTGAAAATAGCGCGGTAGTGCCGGGCGAACCCTTCTGGATAGCCTACCGGCTGGAAGCAGTGCCGCAGTGGCACACCTACTGGCGTAACCCGGGGGATTCGGGTCTGCCCAGCAAGATCGACTGGCAGTTGCCGCCCGGCTGGCAGATCGGCGAACTACACTGGCCCTACCCGGAGCTGGTATCCACGCCGCCGTTTGCGACCCACGCCTACCACGGTGAAGTCTTGTTGCTGGCAAAAGTGACTCCCCCGGCAGAACTAAGCGCAGATTCAGTCACCCTGGGTGGCGAAGCGGCCTGGCTGGTATGTAAGGATCTCTGCCTGCGCGAAACGGCGAGTTTGCAGCTAACCCTGCCGGTGGCCGCTACGGCCGTCGCCGTTAACAAGGCGCGCTTTGACCATGCCCGGCAGCAGTGGCCGCAGTCGCTTGCCGAC
>JAYNPV010000018.1:0-6156 GCA_038113925.1 Gammaproteobacteria bacterium
AGCCAATGGCTACCACTTTACCTGAAGGCATTTCGTCAGCTGATTTCGACCAGGCGATTCGAGAAATACGCAAAATCGTCGGCGACGAATGGGTATTTTTAGACGACGACCTGAACCCGTATATGGATCATATGTCGGCGGTCCCACCGGAATACCGTATCCCATCAGCGGCGCTGGCACCGGCCAGTGTCGAGGAAACGCAGGCTATTCTTAAAATTGCCAATCGCCTGCGTTTACCCCTTTGGACCTATGGCAATGGTAAAAACTGGGCATACGGGGGTCCCGCACCGTTACACGCCGGTTATCTGGTACTTGACCTGAAACGCATGAATCGCATTCTCGAGGTCAACGAAGACTCGGGTTACGTTCTGGTCGAACCGGGAGTCTCTTATTACCAGCTCTATCAACACCTGCAGGATATCGGTTCCAACCTCTGGATTGACTGCGCCGCTCCCGGCTGGGGAGGGGTGATGGGCAACGCCCTCGAACATGGTGCCGGTTACACCCCTTACGCCGATCATTACGTGATGTCCTGCGGCATGGAGGTACTGCTTGCAGACGGCTCACTGGTGCGTACGGGCATGGGTGCAATGCCAGACAGCAAAGCCTGGCAGCAATTTAAATATGGTTACGGCCCCACCTACGACGGCATGTTTACCCAGGGCAACTTTGGCATTGTTACCAAAATGGGTTTCTGGATGATGCCCAAACCTCCGATGTACAAACCCTTCATGTTTTCCTATGAAAACGAGTCCGATCTGCACGCCATCATGGAAATTCTGCGACCGTTAAAAATGAACATGGTCTGGCAAAACGGTGCCGTCGGCGAGCATATCGGCTACAGTGCGTCCGTACTGGGACCGCGCTCTGACTATACCGACAATCCGGCGCCGATCACTGCTGAACAGTGGAAACAGATCGCCCATGATCTGGACCTGGGTATCTGGAATTTCTACGGCGCATGCTACGGACTTCCCGCCAACGTGGAAATGCAGTTTGATGCGCTTAAAGGCGCCATGACCAGTATTCCCGGTGCCAAAGTCTGGCTTGAGGGGGACCGCCCGGCAGACGATCCGGGCTGGAATTACCGGGCAAAACTAATGCAGGGCATCCCCAACCTGACCGAATTCAACCTGGTCAACTGGGACGGTGGGGGCCACCTCAATTTCAGTCCCATGGGGCCGATGGGCGGCGACCACGCGGTCAAACTCTACAATATGATGAAAGAGATCACTAACGGTTACGGTTTTGACCATCTCACCGAGATTGTCGGAACCTTCCGCGGGTTTATTGCCCTGACCATGGTGATGTTTGATCCCCGTGACGAGGATGCAGCCAAACGGGCCGATGCCTGTTCGGTCGACATTATCCAAAAGGCCGCCGCGCAGGGTTACGGTGAACTCAAGGCCAACCTGCGTTACATGAACACAGTAATGGGCTGTTACACGGGCAACGACAGTGGGCTGTTCAAGGTTAATCAGAAAATCAAGGACGCACTGGATCCGGAAGGCATTCTGTCACCGGGCAAATCCGATATCTGGCCCAGCAGCTGGCAACACAGCCGCGCAAACTAAGCGGAGATCACGATGAAAAAACTAACCACCTTGGCGCTCGGGACCAGTCTTGCCCTGCTGTTAACCGCCTGCGGCAATGACGAGGGAACGGGTGCGGATGCAGATGCCGAAACCATGGCCTCCGCCCAGAAACCCGCCAGCGTGCCACCGAGCGAACGCAAACCGGTCTCTCTGGAGACCGGTGAAGAACTATTCAACCATTACTGTTTTCACTGCCACGGCGAGGGCGAGGGCAAGCCCGGCGCAACCATGTTGGCAATCAAACATGGCGAGGAGAAATCCATTATCAAGGGCCGTCAGGACCTTCCCGCAATCTATATCAAGACGGTTGTCCGCGACGGTCTACTGGAGATGCCCCCCTTTAGATTTACAGAAATCAGCGACGAACAGCTCGACCTGGTCGCCGACTACGTACGCACCCCTTAATTGATTATTCAGGAGAAATCCCAGTGAGATTTGCAATTCTTGGCGCCGGTGGACTCGGCTCGGTTATTGGCGGCTACCTGGCACTGGCCGGGGAACAAGTCACCTTCATCGGCCGACAGGCACACATGGATGCGATCAACCAAAAGGGCCTCAAGATCGATGGTTGCCGCGGAGAGTTCCACGCCACCGAAAACCTCACCGGGGTGACCTCACCCGACGATGCAGAGGGTGAATTTGACTACCTGATCCTGCTGGTCAAGGGCAAAGATACCGAAACCGCGCTAAAACAGGCCGAGGGGCTAAAAAATCGATCTAAAAATGTCCTGTCGTTACAAAACGGTATCGGCAAAGAGGATCGGTTACGCGAATGGGCGGGCGACAAGGTCATTGGTGCGTCAACCATCGAAGGTGGCACCCTCCACGAACCGGGACACGCCGCCAATCCGATTACCACCCCGACCACCGCCTATTTTGGTGAACTGGACGGCGGTATCACGCCACGCATCGAAGCCATCACTGACGCCTTCAACCGCGCTGGTCTGGGCGCAAAATCGATGGAAGATATCTACCACGTGCTCTGGGAAAAACTGGTGCAAATCGGCACAGCTTCAGGCTGGTCTGTATCAACACTGGCGGGGGGTGATCTCTATTTCGCCGATGGCCTGGCAGTCCGGGAAGGCGCCGAACATTACGTCGCACTGGCTCGGGATCTGCTCAAGGTCTATGGTGCACTCGGCTATGAACCTGAAAACTTCTATGCGCCTATGTCTCAGTTTAAAGAGCTCAATTCTGTCAGCGACGAAGAGGCCATCAAGATCATGCAGGCCCTTGGCGAACGCATGAAAAATGTCCCGGGCGGCCGCCACGGTAGAACCTCGATGCACGAAGACGTGGTCAGAGGACGTAAAACCGAAATCGACGAGCTGCTTAAGCCCTTCCTGGTCAAGGCGGCGGAATTAAACCTGGAAATTCCCACCGCCACTGCGGTTTACCGAATCGTCAAAGTGCTGGATAACTACCTGACCCATTAAAGCCTGGTAAATTCAGACCACAAAAAAGGGCACCATTGAGTGCACTTTTTTGTGGTCCACTTTTATGGCCTGCCATGCCAGGCCTAGATTTATTGGTAAACCTCGTCACGAGCCAGTTGGACGACGCCAAACAAGTCGGTGCTTTCGCGACCGCCATTAAGCGCCTGGTCAAAATACCCCAATATAGTCTCCGTGAGCGGCAGGTTAATGCCCGCGACTTCAGCACTATCGAGCACCGCAGCAAGATCTTTTCGACCAATTTTCAGGGTGCCGCCGCCCTGGTCGAACTTGTCGGCTTTCGCCAGTGGCAACATAAAATCGATAACGTGTCGCGGCGACACGCAATCGCCAATCACTTCGAGCACGGTCTCGGCGCTCTGGCCGTTTCTTTCACCAAAAGCGATCGCTTCCGAAAGGCCGGTCAGGGTCGCCATAAAGGCGAGTTGATGGCACAGCTTTAACAACTGACCGTTGCCGCTCTCCCCCAGATAATGAATTTTGTTACTGAAACTCTCCAGCACCGGTTTAATCTGCTCAAACGCCTGTTGGTCTCCGCCCACCATTGCCGCCAGTGTGCCGCTGGTTGCCCAGGGGGTTGACCCACTCAGGGGAATATCGAGAAAACGTTTTCCCCTGGTCGAGGCAGCGGCTGCCAGCTGGCGACATTTATGACTCGGCGTGGTACCCAGGTCAACGATAATACCGCCGTCATCCATGCTATCGAGCAACCCACCCTGCTCGCAGATCACCTGTTCGGTGATGGAGGCATTGGAAACACTGACAAAGACCAGATTTTTACCCTCCCCCAACGCTTTCGAATCGCCCGCGGAGGTGGCCCCCTCTGCCACTGCGGCTGCCACCAATTCGGCAGAAAGATCCGTCACCTGAACGGCAAACCCGGCCTGTAGCATCCGTCCTACTATTGGCTGGCCCATCGCACCTAGTCCAATGAAACCGATATTAAATACGCTCATTTCCCACTCCGGAACTTCGGGGCACTAGCCGCCGGTGAATGATTTACCCGGCAGGCTGCCTGCCATCGTCACCCAGCTTGATAATCAACTTACCGGCCACGCGCCCTGACTGACTCAGCTCAAATGCCTCACGGATATCCGCGAGCGCAAATTCCTGTTGAATAACCGCTCTGACCGCTCCGGCTTCGGCTAACCGGGCAATTTCCGCCATGGCCAACTTGCCCGGCATTCCGAATACCATTCGATAGTTGACACCGAAGCGGCGTTTGCCGCGCAGCTTCTGTTTCACTGCATCCGCCATGCCCGCCATCAGCCACATGTTTTTGCCAAACCGATCCACCAGAGCGTGCATGTCGCGCGGGCCGGTACCAGTAGAACCTATCGCACCACCACGCACCATTTTCGGCCAGTATGGTTCGGGGTCAAGAGAACCGACCGTATCAAAAATAAATTTAATCTGATCGACTTGATCGACTGGATCAGTGGTTTGGTAATCGATCACCTGGTCAGCACCGAGGCCAGACACCAGATCATGGTTTCGCTTGCTGCAGGTGGCAATCACCTCGGCACCCAAGGACTTGGCATATTGCACGGCGAATGAACCGACCCCGCCGGAAGCACCAGCAATCAGCACCCGGTCGCCGGCGGACACTTTGCCGCGCAGTGCATTTAACGCGGTGGCTCCTGCCAGCGGCAAACTCGCCGCCTCAGCGTGACTTATATTGGCAGGCTTTCTGACAATAAAACGGGCGGGTGCGGCCACCAGCTCCGCAAAAGTATGGCCTACGCCACCGCCGAGCAGCCCCATCACTTCGTCACCCACCGCAAAGCCGGAGACCGAATCTCCCACCGATTCAATCACCCCGCTGAAGTCGCTGCCCAGGATGCAGGGCATCCGCTGACCCGGCACCAGGCGAAAATAGCCCTGGCCTACTTTCCAGTCGATGGGATTCACGCTGGCTGCGTGCACCCGAACCATCAACTGACCGGATTTGACAACCGGGTCGGGGCGCTCACCCACCTGAAGTAGTTCATTGCCACCGTGGGCAGTCATATATGCCGCTTGCATCTGATCCCCCTATTACAAATTGTGACCCGTTCGGTTGCCGCCATGAGCCGCCAGATCATTTCTCATAGTCATGCTGGCACGCGCTCCGGCGATGCAACATAGTCAGCGATAGAATAATCAGCGGGGACCAGTTGTTGCTCAATCAATTCAGATTCCACACGCTGAAGCAGTGCCTGATCAAGTCCCATAGAGAGCTTCCAGTGACGACTTTCCCGCTCTATTGCATTGCGCACATCCACTGGCTCAATAAATGGAAATTTCTGCGCATAGGTGGCCAGCGCGTCGGCGCTATCACGCCCCGCCCGCGCGCAATCGAAATAGGCGGACACCATCCGCATAACCAGCTCCGGCCACTGTTCGATCCAGCTGCGCCGGGCGTAAAGCAAAATGGCGTAATTGGCCGGCCGCGATATTTCCGGATAGTCACCGAGCACCCGCCAGCCATATTCGCGCTCTATCATGCTGACGTAGGGTTCATAGAGAATCCCGGCACAAAAACGGCGGTTGGCAATGCCGTCAAGAAACGCCATGCCGTAGTTATCGAACTGACTATCCGCCATCAGTTCGACCACTTCAAAATCATCTTCCGTGAGGCCGTACTGACGCGAATGCCATTTCAGCAGACTGTGGGGGCAGGTCTTGAACTTGTTAATGACAAAGGTCTCGCCCTTGCAATCAGCCAATGACTCCAGCGCCGGATCGGCGACGAAATAGAAAGGGGCGTAATCACTAACCCCGATACTGATCACCGCATATTCACTGGAACCCACCGCCGCAGGCAGAAACACCGGGGTACCGATATGACCCATGTCATAGATACCTCGCTGGATATTTCGGCCATACTCCTGACCGGTCAGGTGGGTATTGGGATGCAGGTCAATGCCACGTTGTGCAAATTTGCCCTGTTCAGCCCAAAGGTCCAGCGGAAAATTAAACAGCCCTACCGGTGGACTGCCCCAGTTGATCACATCCATCGGCCTAAACCTCCCTTCCACCTGGCCGGAATATTCTCGTCCTCGACCAGTTGCTGCAAGATACCTGGGCTATATGTTGTAGAAGTCCATCGACCCAGGAATCAGGTC
>JAYNPV010000018.1:6166-9625 GCA_038113925.1 Gammaproteobacteria bacterium
TTTTTTTTGCGGCAATCTTCAAGGACCCGTCAGCCTGTTCACGAATCTTATGTTCATATCTCCCTGCAAAAGTCAGGGTTTTCTTATTTTTAAAGCTGGTGGTAATCCACGAAGAATTAACCAGAAAATCACCCTCGCCAATGACTTGCGCCTGCACGCTACCGATCACGTGGCTGGTACGAGCCAGCGGCACCGACGCCGACGACAGACCGGTACGAATGCGGAACACGCGGTCTTCCAGACCGGACCGGTCGGCATAGTAGATCAGCGATATTTCATTATCCGGATCGCTGGTGTAGCTTAAATCCTCTCCATTGGTCGCCGGCACCCAGAACTCGGCATCTTCCTGATAGAGGTCGATCCACGCATCCCATTCGCGCTGGTCAATAAGTCGACCTTCGGTAAAGACCAGGTCCGCACAGCGGCTTGTCACGTCATTCATTAACTATTCCTTCTTTTGTCAGACGGCTAAACGGTGGTTTATACGCCTGGATATTCTGCCTGCATCAACTTCAGCCAATGCCGATGCTGGGCCAGAAAAATCCCTTCGTCCTCCACCCTGCCGCCGGAAGTCACGGTATTCAAGCCTAATTCCTGGGCAAATTCATTGGCGCCTTCAGTCAGGTGTTTACTGCCCCGGGACATGTCGTTCCAGCGCGCCAGCGAGCCCTTATAGCCCGCCTGGCTATAAGTAAACTCCGCCAGATCATCGGGCGTTGCCATGCCACTGGCATTAAAGAAATCCTCGTACTGACGAACCCGGGCACGACGGTACTGTGGCTCTTCCCCCTTCGGCGCAATGCAGTAGACCGTCACTTCAGTCAGGTCGACACTAATGGGCCGAAAAACGCGAATCTGGGTCGACATCTGATCCATGATAAATACGTTGGGATAGAGCTGCAGATTACGAAGTTTGCCGATCATCCATTCGGTGCGCACCTCGCCGTATTTCTCGGACCATTCCGCCCATTTGTGAAAATTGGGACGTCGATCACCTTTATTGGGCCAGTCCCCCCATAGCATGGTGTGACCATTGCCAAAATCGAGAAAGCCACCATTAAGGCCTTTAGCACCGAGCTGGCCCACTTCCATCGATTTGGTGTGCTCCTGCGCGGCGCGCAGTTTTTCCCGGTTGGCGGTGGTCAGGGCAAAATTCAGATGGGCCTGATGCACATGGTAACCGTCCACGCCATTTTCGGTCTGCAATTTCCAGTTACCTTCATAGGTATAAGTGGAAATCCCCTTCAGCACCTCAAACCCATCGTCGGACTGATCCGCCAGCAGATCGATCATTACCGCGGCATCGGCCAGGTGCTCTTTCAGCGGGGGAGAATCCTGGTTCAGGCTGGCAAAGATAAACCCGCGATAGTTTTCAACCTTGGGCACCCGCGTCAATCCTAAATCCGCTTTTTTGAACTGGTCGGGGTAGCCGCCGATGCTCTCCTTGGTAACGCTCATAAGGTCACCGCTGGTGTTAAAGCACCAGCCGTGGAAAAAGCAGGTGAAATCTGCACGGTTGCCCATACTCTCGCGCACCAGCTGGGCTCCACGATGGGAACAGGCGTTAATGAATACGTTGATCTCTTGTCCGTCCGCCCCCCGGGTCACCACCACAGGCTGACGCCCCATATGGGTGGTGAAGTAGTCGTTGGGGTTTCGAATCTGATCCTCGTGACCGATAAACAGCCAGTTCTTTTCCCAAATCTGGGTCATTTCGAGTTCAAACAGATCGGGATCAGTGAAGATACTCCGATCTACCCGCGCGACTCCGTCCTCAGGACGGTGATCAATGTAGCTTTCCAGGCCAGCTCTATCAGGAGAATTCATGGCATCACCCCACTAAACATTAAACATCAGGGGACTCCCCCGTTTCGACGACTCCGGTCCGGCGATTAACCGGTCGGAGGAAAATTAATAGTAATTTTAGATACTGTAAATATCCATAATGTCATGGATCACGTCATTCGCCACAATCACCTTTTTGCTGGCAATTTTCAGACCGGCATCCGAATCGCGCAACAGATATTCATAATGACAATAGAAACTCAGCGCCTCTTTATGCCGAAAACTCATTACCTGACCCGTGGAATAAACCTGAACACCGCCGTTATCCGTCGGCTCTATTTCCACGTTGGAAACCTGGTGGACAGTTCGCGGTAACGGTGTTGACGCCGAAGAACGGCCGGTACGAATCCGAAAAACCCTGTCCTCCAGTCCGGAGCGGTCCGGGTACCACATTAATGACAGCTGTGATTGAGGGTCATCGGTGAGGGTGTATTCATCGTCCCACATGGGAATCCAGAAGCTGGCATCGGCCAGATAAAGGTCAAGCCATTCGTCCCACTCCCGCTTATCCAGCCGACGGGCCTCTTCAAACAGTAGTGCTTCACAGCGCCCTAACAGGTCATTGCTCATGAAAGAAAATCCTGAAATTTTTTAGCGTAAAAACAGGCAAGCCGCCGGCCCCGGCCGACGGCTTGCATTGACGGTTGACTAACGGGTTAGCCGTTTAGCACCTGATTCCAGTATTCGTGCTGGGCAACCATAATGCCTTCGTCTTCCAGTTTGACCCCCGACACCTTGACCTTGATACCCAGTTTTTCAGCTTCCGGGTGGTTCTGATCGGTGTACTGGTGAGTCAGGCCCCGGGAACAGTCGTTCCAGCGCGCCAGCTTGCCGGTGTAGGAGATCTGCGACTGTTTAAACTCGGTAATATCATCCGGCGTGGCCATACCGCTGGCATTGAAGAAATCTTCCCACTGACGGATGCGGTGGGTACGAGCCTCGGCACTTTCACCCTTGGGGGCGATACCGTAGATGGTCACCTCGGTCTCATCAACACTGATCGGGCGGAACACCCGAATCTGCGAAGAGGTCTGATCCATGATGAAGACGTTCGGGTAGAGCAGCAGATTACGTAACCGGTTGATCATCCACTTGGCCCGCTCTTCGCCGTAAAGCTCGGTATAGGTGGCCATCTGGTCATAATTAGGTCGATCCAACGGGTTGGGAAAATCCCCCCAGAGCACCACGTGGCCGTGGCCCAAATCAAAATAACCGCCCTGCTTTTTATCGATACCGCCAATCTGCATCGCCTTGACGTTATCTTCCTCACCCTTCAGCTTGCGACGACGCTCGGTGGTCATCACGTAGTTACCGTGAGTAGCGTAGAGGTGATAGCCATCCACCCCATTCTCCGCCTGGATTTTCCAGTTACCCTTAAAGGTGTAGGTGGAGGAGCCTTTCAGCACCTCCATGCCGTCAGGTGCCTGGTCGGCAACCAGGTCGATAAAAGTCAGGGCCGGGCCCATATGCTCTGCAAACGGCAGCACGTCATCATTCAGGCTGCCAAAAATAAACCCTTTATAGACTTCCAGTTTCGGCACCCGGGTAAGGCCATAATCTTTTTTATCGAAACAGTCGGGATAGCCGGCACCGTCTTCCATAAAAATGAGTGGG
>JAYNPV010000018.1:9635-15790 GCA_038113925.1 Gammaproteobacteria bacterium
TGCCGAAGGTATCGAATGACCAACCATGGAACGGGCAGGTGAAATCGGCTCGGTTACCGCGGGTCTCCCGTAGCAGGGTGGTGCCGCGATGGGCGCAGGAGTTAGCGAATGCACCCACTTCACCGTCAGGCATGCGGACCAGAATGATCGGTTGGCGACCCATAAACAGGGTCATAAAATCGTTTACGTTGGGAATCTGGCTCTCGTGAGCCATGTAGATCCAGTTACCTTCCCAGATCTTTTCCATTTCCAGTTCAAACAGTTCCGGGTCGGTGAAAATCGACCGGTCAACCCGAACCACGCCCTCTTCGGGACGATTATCAATCAGCTGGGAAGGCGCGAGGCCATCACTGGGTTTATTCATGAGTTTTGCTCCATCGCCATTGTAGTTATCTGGCTTGCTCTTGAACGTGAATCGACGCAGCTTGAACTAGCTGGCCGACTGGCAGATTCTGCGCATTTTTTTATCGCAGTTTATTTTAATCCGGCAATTCTATATCTATTCGGCGTTATCAGGCCAGCGGATGCCAGCAGCTCCGCCGGAACCGAAGAGACCCCGAATCGGGGCCTCCCAGATCAACCTTGAACCTGGCCAGTAGGCTTAACGACTCATAATCTCCACCCACCAACGATGCTGGGCCGCCATAACGCCTTCGTCCTCAAACACCATGCCGCCACCGGGCACCTCAATGCCAAGCTCGGTTGCATCGGGGTGAGTCTCACCTATCTTGCGGGTTTTTAGCCCCCGGCTGACGTCACTCCAGCGGGGGTTTTTCGCCTTGTAGGCCAGCTGGCTCTGTTTAAATTCAGTAATGTCATCCGGCGTTGCCATGCCGCTGGCGTTGAAAAAGTCTTCATACTGGCGAATCCGCTTGGCCCGGTCTTCTGCTGGCTCACCAATGGGGGCGATTCCATAAATTGTCACTTCGGTGGTATCCACATCTATCGGCCGGAATACCCGAATCTGGGTCGAGGTCTGATCCATGATAAAAACATTGGGATAGACCAGGGTGTTGCGAATTTTACCGAGCATCCAGTTGGCTCTGACTTCACCAAACTTCTGCTTGTAAGTCTCGTACTGATGAAAATTGGGGCGGTCATCGGGGTTGGGGATGGTGCCAAAAACCACACAATGACCGTACCCCAGTTCGAACGAACCACCGATGCCGGGCTTGTTGATCATATCGCCGACCTTGATCGCCTTAACCTCGTCGGCGGTACCCATCAGTTTGCGCCGACGCTCGGTTGTCATGACGTAATTCCCGTGGGTGGCGTAAACGTGATAGCCGTCCACACCGTTCTCGGCCTGGATTTTCCAGTTACCTTTAAAGGTGTAGGTAGAACGCCCCCGGAGCACTTCCAACCCATCCGGCGCCTGATCAACCATCATATCGATGATAGTGGTGGTAGGCCCCAGATGCTCTTTAAGATCAACCACATCGGCACTCAAACTGCCAAAAATGAACCCCCGGTAACTCTCCAGTTTGGCGACCGGGGTCAGGCTGAAATCCTTCTTATCGAACTCATCCGGGTACTCTCCCACGTCCTCCTTGAAAACCACCACCGCATTACCACGAGTGTCGAACACCCAGCCATGAAACGGGCAGCTGTAATCGGCCTTGTTACCGCACTCTTCACGCAGCAGCGTGGTGCCGCGATGACCGCAGGAGTTGATAAAAGCATTAATAGACTCACCATCAGGATCGCGCACCAGGATGATCGGCGTACGGCCCATGGTCAGGGTGACGTAATCGTTCGGATTCGGAATCTGGCTTTCATGGGCAAGGTAGATCCAGTTGCCTTCCCAGATTTTTTCGATCTCCAACTCAAACAGATCGGGGTCAGTAAAGATCGACCGGTTTACCCGCACCACGCCCTCATCGGGGCGTTCATCGAGAAAACTGGCGGGAATTAATGGCGATTGGGGACTGTTCATCGGCTCTCTCCTTGCAGTTCAACGTGATAGACGTGGCTAATTTCCGTTGTCCACTACCTCCTAGCAGGGGTTAAGTTACCGTTATTTAACCATCTTTTCCTCATTTTTTGCGGGCGTAAAAATGCCCACAAGAGCATCGGTTGCTCGGGTGGGCATTAGCCTCTGCGCGGATTCTGAGAAGGCGTTAGCCCCCTACCGACCAGAGTGTCGGGGTTTAGACACTATATATATCAATGATATCCGGAATCAGGTCGTTACTCACGATGGTGCGTTTCCCACAAATCTTCAGCCCGGCTTCCGTGCGCCTCAGGGCATGCTCATAGCGGCAGTAAAACTCGTCGTGATTTTTGTGACGGTAACTGCTGACCACACCGACCGAACGAACCTGGTATTCGTCGTTTTCTTTTGCCTCCACGGAAACATTGGAAATAGCGTGTACCGTTCGTGGAATGGGCGTTGAGGCCGACGACGCACCGGTGCGGATTCGATACACCCGATCCTCGAGTCCGGTGCGGTTGGGATACCACATCAGCGACAGTTCTCGCTGGGGGTTAGTGGTCACCTCATATTCGTTAACCCACATGGGGATATGCCACCAGCAATCCTCGGTAAACAGCGCCAGCCAGGCGTCCCAGTCGTTGTCATCCAGGTGACGTCCTTCGCGGTAAAGCAGATCCGCGCACTCGGCAATCAAATTTGCATCCATTTATAAAGTTTCCTTGTTGTTGGGACCGGTTCAGTTTGGGCTCCACCCGCCCGCGGCGATCTTAGCGGGTCAGGGTTTCTAACCACCAACGGTGCTGTGCCGCCATGATGCCTTCATCTTCAAGCATCAAACCGCCGCCCTGTACCTCGATACCCAGCTCGGCCGCTTCGGGGTGATTTTCACCAATTTTGCGGGTGCTCAGACCACGGGAGACGTCATTCCAACGCGCGGTCTTCGCCTTAAATGCAATCTGACTCTGCTTGAATTCCATAATGTCATCGGGGGTCGCCATACCGCTGGCATTGAAAAAATCCTCCCATTGACGAATACGATGAGCCCGATCTTCATCACTTTCCCCGACCGGGGCGATGCCAAATATAGTCACCTCAGTGGTGTCAACGTCGATGGGTCGAAACACGCGAATCTGAGTCGACGTCTGATCCATCAGAAACACGTTCGGATAGACCAGGGTATTGCGCAGCTTGGTCACCATCCAGCGTGCCCTGGCCTCACCAAACTCCTGGGTGTAGCGTTCCATCTGGCTATAGTTGGGGCGATCTTCCGGATTGGGGAAGGTCCCGAATAATGTGCAGTGGCCATGACCCAGATCGAAGTAACCGCCGACGCCTTTCTTGCCGATCATGTCACCGACCTGCATGGCTTTAACCTCGTCGGCTTCACCCATCACTCTGCGCCTGTGTTCAGTAGTCGCCACATAGTTTCCGTGGGTCGCAAATAAATGGTAGCCATCCACCCCGTTCTCCGCCTGAATCTTCCAGTTACCCTGAAACAGGTAGGTGGAGTGCCCGCGCAGCACTTCGAGGCCATTGGGAGACTGATCGACGAGCAAGTCAATCATGGTCGTGGTCGGCCCTAAATGATCGGTGAGTGCGAGCACATCGGCATTGAGGCTGCCGAAAATAAAGCCCCGATAACTCTCAACTTTGGCAACTTTGGTCAGGCCATAGTTTTTCTTGTCAAACTGCTCCGGGTAGTCTCCCACCTCTTCCTTAAAAACCACTACCGCATCGCCACGGGTATCGAATACCCAGCCATGGAACGGGCAGCTGAAATCAGCCTGATTACCGCACTCCTCACGTAACAGGGTGGTGCCACGGTGACCGCAGGCATTCACAAACGCGTTGATATTGCCATCGGGATCGCGCACCAGAATAATCGGCGTGCGGCCCATAAAGAGGGTCATGTAGTCGTTGGGGTTGGGTAGCTGGCTTTCATGAGCCAGGTAGATCCAGTTGCCCTCCCAAATCTTCTCCATCTCCAGCTCAAACAGCTCAGGGTCCGTGAAAATCGAACGATCAACGCGGTCCACGCCTTCATCGAATCTTTCATCAATATAAGCGGCCAGGTCAGCAGCACTTGGGCGTTTGGTGATTGCATCCATGGTTGAAGTCTCCGGTCTATTCCAGGCAAACAGGTAGGTTCTCTCGGATCGGTAACCCGGGGCCACCGCCGTGGAAAGCGATCATGTCACCCTTGCCCGGAGACGCTTTTGACCCAGGTCAATCAACGCAACAGACGCTCCGGTTTTTTGATACCGAGTACAGGAATCGGGGTAAATCGCCAGCGCATCGGCGGAAATAAAATTGCCGTTTTACAAACCCTAGTCCCCCCTACACAATAGGCGCCCCAAAATAGCGACACCGGGGCTCACCATGAACAACCCGGCGTGCGCCAAACCACCCACACTAGAGGATGATCGAAATGAGCTTGTGGCTAGACTTTACCGGTGCGGAAATCCGTTACATCCAGACCAAAAACTATGGTCGCGTACGTATCGCCGAGGCGGGCGACCCGGCCAATGAAACCCTTATTTTTCTGCACGGCATCGGCGGTCACATGGAAGCTTATGCCAAAAACGTGGTAGCCCTGTCCGATCAGTTTCATGTGGTCGCCTATGACTATGTTGGGCACGGGTATTCGGAAAAGCTCGAAGTGGACTACTCGGTTGACCTGCTCGTGGAACATCTCGGCGAAGTGATGGACGCACTGGGCGTTGATAAAGCCCACCTCTCCGGAGAGTCTCTCGGTGGCTGGACCTCCGGCACCTTTGCCTGCCGGTATCCTGAACGGGTACTTCGACTGATGCTCAATACCAGTGCCGGTTTCCCCATACTGACCGACAAGGGCCGCGCCGACATGGCTGATCTGGCCCGGTTAAGTAAAGAAGCCGCCAAAGCCGGCGTGAACTACGAGAGCATTGAGAACCGGATGAAATGGCTCTTCAACGCCAACAACTATCACATGATCACCGACGAGCTGGTCAACACCCGATTAAACATCTACACCCAGCCGGAGATGGCCAGCGTGGCACCGCGCATCAACGCCATGATGGCGACCCATGATGACAATCTGATTCCCCTCGACCAGATCAAGGCCGAGACGCTGCTGCTGTGGACTGTCGATAACCCGGTGCATGGCGTCGAAGTGGCCGAGTATGGGGTCGAGAAAATTGCCAACGCGCAGATGTACGTAATGAAAAATGACTCCGCACACTGGACGCAGTATGAGCAACCCCAGGATGTAAACCCGTTTGACCGCAGCTGTTTCGGCAGCGGGAAAATCTAGTTTGATCCTCGGAAAGCCATCAACGGCTTGTTGATGGCTTTCCCCACACCCATTCTCGGAAATCCAAATTTCAGCAAGAGGGAGCAAATCGATGGGCTGGATGAACAATAAAGTAGTGCTTATCACCGGTGCGGGTTCTGGCATGGGCAAGGCCCTGCTGGAACGGTTTTTGGCCGAAGGCGCTCAAGTGGGCGTGCTTGAATTCAGCGCCGACAAGGCGGACCAGTTGCGCAGTGAATTTGGCGACCAGGTCGCGGTCACCCAGGGCAATGTTGCCAGTTTTGATGACAATGTCGCGGCGGTAACCGCCACCGTGAATGCCTTCGGTCAACTGGATACTTTTATCGGCAACGCCGGGGTGTTCGATTACTTCCAGTCGATCGACGACCTGCAGGGCGACACCATGGGCGCGGCGTTTGACGAGCTTTTTTCGGTCAACGTAAAAGGCTACCTGCTGGGTGCCAAAGCGGCTCTGGACGAATTACGCAAAACCCGGGGCAGTGTCATTTTTACCGTTTCCAACGCCGGCTTTTACCCCGGCGGCGGGGGACCCATCTACACGGCGTCCAAACATGCGGTTATTGGCCTTATCAAACAACTTGCCCAGGAAGTCGCCCCCGAAGTGCGGGTTAACGGCGTAGCTCCCGGCGGCATGAAAACCGAGCTGGGCGGCCTGGAAGCGACCGGAACCGCGCAGCAGACCCTGCAGGCGATGCCGGGGCTCGAAGAGATGATCGAGAATATGGTACCGCTGAAATTTGCCCCTAAGCCTGCCGACTACTGTGGCCCCTACGTTTTGCTGGCCTCGTCAGACAATGCGGCGCCCATGACCGGCGTGACCATCAATACCGATGGTGGCCTGGGTGTGGTCAAGTTGTTTTCTGAATAAGAACGAACCCGGGCCACGCCCCGGCGGTTGTTTTCACC
>JAYNPV010000018.1:15800-20616 GCA_038113925.1 Gammaproteobacteria bacterium
TATTCATTGCACCGATAAAATCAGCTGTAACCTAATATAAAAACTACTCTGGCTTGACCGCGACCGATTTCAACAGCCTTCAAACCAGTAACCCGCCTGGAGAGAATCAATTATGAATGCACCCCAACAACCCTCGCCGCTGGTTCACTGGCCGGCCAAAACCAACGAAATTCCCAAAGATATTTTCTATCGCGAAGATGTCTATCAGCTGGAGCTGGAGAATATTTTTTACGGCCCCGAGTGGCATCCGGTAGCTCATACCGGAGAACTGCTCAACCCGGGGGATTTTAAAACCATCAATGTGGGTGAACGGCCGATATTGATTGTCCGCGGTGACGATGGGCAAGTGCGCACCTTCTACAATGCCTGCTCCCACCGCGGCAATCTGCTCGAAACTCGTGTCAGTGGTAATGCTGCCGAGTTTGAGTGCCCCTACCACCGCTGGTTGTTTGATACGCGTGGAGAATTACGCGGCGCACCGGGCGACGACGACTTCTCCCCCAGCTACTGCAAGGAAGAGCTCGGCGTACCCACCGTCCGATCCGCCGAATACCTGGGGCTGATTTTTGTCACCTGCAGTGATGACACCCCTGAACTTGAAAGCTACCTGGGTCGCGTAAAGTCGGCCCTGAAAACCACCTTGAACGGTGACGGCCGCCTCAAGCTGCTGGGCTACCAAAAGGTACTCTACGACGTAAACTGGAAAGCCTACGCCGATAACGATGGTTACCACGCCCCCTTGCTCCACGCTGCCTTTAAAATCCTCAACTGGCAAGGTGGCAAGGGCGAACAGTACGCCACCGAAAACGGCCATATCGGGTTTGAGTCTGAACTCACTGTCCCCAAAGGCACGGATTTCCTCAACGACACCGCGTTGCTTGAGTTCAAGGGGTCGGACTCGTCGCGGGGCTCGGCCATCGCGAGCACCTTCCCGGTGACTGTTATCACCAAACATATGGACATGATTAATATCCGTTTTGCGTTTCCTCGCGGAGTCGGTCAGACCGAAGTGCATTACGGCTATTATTGCCATGAAGATGATGATGAAGAGATGATTCAGCATCGTATACGTCAGTCATCCAACATGCTTGGCCCCACCGGCCTGGTATCCATGGAGGATGCCTCAATTTTTCACCGTATCCACACGGGCAATCACACCCCTGGCAACGTCGCCTTTCAAAAAGGGGTCAAGCACGAGGACCGTATCTGGTACGATTTCGCCCAAAATGATGAAGCCGGTAACCTGCCCCGCTGGGAGCATTATCGGAAAACCTTAGGCTTTGACAGGGAGGAACTATGAGCCAACTTAGCAATGAGACTCTGCTGGCGCTCGACGCCGCGCAAAACAGCTACATTAATGCATTAGATAGCAAAAGCATGGAGGGCTGGCTCGCCAGTTTCACCGAAGAGGGTTCCTATATCTGCATCGCTGCGGAAAACGAAGCCAACAACCTGCCCATCGCCCTGATGCTGGATGACTGCTATGCCCGTCTGCAGGACAGGGTTACCTATGTCACCAAGGTGTGGGCAGGTACCTTCGAGGATTACCAGACCCGCCACTTCACCCAGCGCATCTCCGCCGAAGCGGTCGGAAACGACACCTACAAGGTAATCACCAACTACCACATATTGTTCACGCCCGAACAGGGCCAGACCAATGTGCTGGTCACCGGTCACTATGACGATGAAATTGTGCTCAGCGGTGATACGGCTCGGTTTAAATCCAAAAAAGCGGTGATGGATACCAATATTTCACCCCGATACATCGTTTATCCGGTGTAACCTAAACGGGTCCGGGGTGCAAGCGCGCCCCATCAAACTATAAAGCCATGTCGGTGATCCACTGACATGGCTTTTTTTATCCGCCCTCTCTGGCTTTGCTATTGTCATTCTCTTCAGCAGGGCGCTATCTTCTGCACCAATGAGCCGAATTCCCGACAGTTTTATTGATGACCTGCTGCGGCGCGTCGATATTGTCGACGTGATTAACCGGCGCGTACCCCTCAAACGCAGTGGCAAGGAATACAGCGCCTGCTGCCCGTTTCATGACGAAAAAACCCCCTCCTTCACCGTGTCCGAGCAGAAACAGTTCTACCACTGCTTTGGCTGCGGTGCCCACGGCAGTGCGATCCGCTTTTTAATGGAATATGACGGCCTCGGATTTGTCGATAGCGTCAATGATCTGGCCCAGTTGGCCGGCATGGAAGTGCCCCGTGAGGCCGGCGACGCGCCCCAACCATCCCGCCAGAAAACCTCACCAATCTACGATCTGCTGGAACAGACCAACAATTATTATCGCCGCCAGCTTCGTGAACACCCCGGGGCGCATCTGGCGGTCGACTATCTAAAAAACCGGGGGGTCAGCGGCGAAATCGCTGGCCGCTTTGAGGTCGGATTTGCTCCACCAGGCTGGGATAACCTGAGCAAGGTGCTCACCGGCACCGAACCGGCGCTGCTGCACGATGCGGGACTCACCAGCAAGAGCGATCAGGGCAGCTATTACGATCGTCTTCGGGAGAGGATTACTTTTCCCATTCGCGATCAGCGTGGCCGGCTGGTCGGTTTTGGCGGGCGGCTACTCGACGGAGACGGCCCCAAATACCTCAACAGCCCGGAAACCGATGTATTCCACAAAGGCGAAGAGCTCTATGGGCTGTACCAGCTGCAGCAGATACAGCGTCAGCCCGCGCAGGTGGTGATTGTTGAAGGTTATCTGGACGTTATTGCCCTGGCCCAGTTCGGCGCCAACTACGCAGTGGCGGCACTGGGCACCGCACTCACGGCCGACCACCTGCGCAAGCTTTACCGGGTTACCCACAAACTCGTGCTCTGTTTTGACGGTGACCGCGCCGGCCGTAAAGCCGCTGAACGCAGCCTGGAAAACCTCTTGCCGCAGATGCAGGAAGGCCGGCAGGCAGACTTCCTGTTTTTGCCTGAGGGCGACGATCCCGATAGTTATATTCGCCGTGAAGGGCTGGAAACATTTGAGGCCCTGGTGCGTCGCGCCGAGCCGCTATCCCGGTTCCTATTCCTGCACCTGCAACAGGGCTGTGATCTGACCACCCTCGATGGCAAGGCCAGACTGGCAGAAACCGCCCGTCCCTGGATTGCCAAAATACCCGAAGGTTTTTTCAAACAGTTGATACGCAAGGAACTGCAACAATTAACCGGGGTGAATTTACCCGAGCGCGACCCACCCAGCTCGGCTCCTTCAGCCAGGCAGACCCAATTACCTGCGGCCACTCCGACCGCCAATCCGGGCCGGGTGTTGCGCAAGGCCTTTGTCTTTCTGCTCAATCACCCCGAGCTGGCGCGGCAGATACCTGCCGACACTCTGGTAAGACTTGAACAGCGCGACCAACCCGGTTTCGATCTTTTTCGTCGTCTGGTGGCCTATTTTCAGGAGTCCGGTAACAACTCTATCTCACAATTTATGGACCGGCTGGAATCCCCACAGGAAGCCACCACGCTGGCCCGCCTGTTGCAACACGCGGCCCCGCCGGGGGGTGCCCCGGAGTGGCGCGAAGAGTTTAACAACCTGCTCAGCGATCTGACCGGAGCCATCCACAAAACCCGGGGCAGATTAGGTGACCATCGCCGCCATCGGCTAAACGACCTGATCGCCAAACTCACCCACGAAGGGCTTGATGACGATGAAAAAGCAGAATTAAGGCAACTTCAGCAGCACCTTCGAGGTCAAAGCAGACCAACAAAGTAGCGACAAACCAACCAGTTAAGTTTTATAATTAACGGTTTAGCCGCATTCGTACACGAGGTAGTCGATACATGTCCCAGGCCGACAGCACCCAGGCAACCGAACTTAAAAAACTACTAGCCATTGGCAAGGCCCGCGGCTACCTGACCTATGCTGAGATTAACGACCACCTCTCCAGCGACGTGGGCACCGAGCAGATTGAAGACATCGTCGGCATGATCAACGACATGGGTATCAATGTGTTTGATAACCCACCCGACGCCGACGAACTATTGCTCTCTGAGGACAATGTTTCTGAAGAAGCCGTTGAAGATGCGGCCGCCGCCCTTAGCGCGGTAAATACCGAAGGCCGTACCACTGACCCTGTGCGTATGTATATGCGCGAAATGGGTACCGTTGAGCTACTCAGCCGCGAAGGCGAGATTGTGATCGCGAAACGCATCGAAGCCGGGCAGCTAACCGTGTTTAACACCCTGCTCGACTTTCCCGCTGCGGTCAATCACATTTTTGCCCGTTTCGCGGAAGTTCGCGAAGGCGAATTTAAATTTGCCAATTTAATCGCCGGCCTCACTGATTCTGGAGAAGCAGACCCTGCACCGGCGGCCGCCGCGGCTGCGGCGGCAGAAGCGGCCAAAGGGGGGGCAGACCCCGCCACCATTCCCAAACTGGCCCCCAAAGCTGAAGAAGAGGAAGAAGAGGCCGGGCTCGACTGGGATCTGGTCACGGACATTCTCACCAACTCAGAGAAAAAATATCTGGCCTACAGCAAGGAACTGGCAAAGAAAAAACCCTCGCAGAAATTACTGGACTCCAAACAACTGGCGTTTAAAGAAGAAATCTCCCTGCTTCGCTTCAGCCCCAAACTGATTGAAGAGCTGGCCCAGGTACTGCGTGAACATATCGACGCTATCCGCGAGCAGGAACAGGTCATCATGCGCTGCTGCATTGACCGGGCGAAAATGCCGCGTAAGGAATTTATCTCCCGTTTCCCCGGCAATGAAACCGACGAAACCTGGGCAGAAAAGGAGTCCCGCAGACGCCAGCCCAACTGCGAAAAACTCAAAGATCAGATCGAGGACATTCAGCGCGCTCAGCGTCGCC
>JAYNPV010000019.1:0-1412 GCA_038113925.1 Gammaproteobacteria bacterium
CTGCTACGCGGGGGGCGCGGCAGTGATGTCGATACCAAGCCCTGAAGTGAACCGTCATCAGGGAGGTTGGTAATTGGAGCTTGTTGCTCTAAGTTCACTCTGAATATCGGCGAACCGGCGCCGCCAGGGGCCCAACCGCTTAATTTCGGTGGGCAGGTCGCTGAGGGCGTCACCGGCGAGTTCGTAGCTGGCGAAGTTGCCGTACAAGAGGCAATAGAGCCACTGATCATCCACTGCTTTTTTATATCGGTAATGCGGCTGAGTTATACCTAGCTGGTCAATGACGTTATTGGTGTTTTCTATCTCGCTCGCCAGCATGAGTTGCAGGGTGAAGTGGTCTGGATCGACCGCCAGTATTTGCTGCCGGTCGTTTGAGAAAAGCGCCCTGGGCTCGGCAGGTAAATCTGAGATCGGTGGGGCAACCGAAGCAACAGTGGGCGGCTTGAAAACCGGCTGCGTGACGGAATCCACAATTTCGCTCGCCGGATCCTCCAGCAAAGTCCCACTGGGTTGAGCTGTCCCGGCTTCGGTCTCCCGAATAACCGGTGCCGAGTCTAGGGGTGGAGTGTCCGCTTTGGTTCCATGGGCGAATTTTTCCGGCAGGACCGCGTAACCGAGCCACAACAGGGTGACTGCCAGGGGTATCAGTGCCCACCCACTCAAGCGACGCAACCGATGGTGACGAAACGCGCCCCGTGTCAGTTCTCTGTCGTAGACCGCCTGGCGGAGGTCTCCGGGAAATAAACGGCAGGAATCCAGAATTTTCTGCTTAACGTAAGCGGTGGTCGGTGGACAATAAGCGGTTAAAAAGTACTCTGCATCCCGCCGGGTAAACGGCGGTATGGTTAGGCGCTCTACCCGATTATGGTCCAGGTAGCCGAGGTTCCGAATAGTTTCACAACTGCCCGGAAGCCCTGCCAGCAGCAGCCTACCGCGGGGAAATTGGCTGATTATTCTGGTTAGTTCGTAGGCCGGTAACTGGTCTGCGTCGTCGACGGTATTCAGGTGATGCTTCACCGGGTCGTCGGTTTGCGCGATGATCTGTTCGTTGATGCGCTGGAGCAGAGAGCTGCGGCCACTGCCGAGGGGTCCTTCCAGAAAAATAATTGCTTCGCTATGCTCGGACAGGTGTCCAATGAGCTCTAGCAGATATTGGCGAGAAGGGTCCTGATAAAAAGAGTTATCGCCCCTCGGGTCATTTAGGGTCTGCAAGGGTCGGTCAGGACAAAAAGATGACAGACAGGGATGGGTTGAAATAGGTCATATCTGCTCGACGGTGATTAATCATAGCGGTGATTGGCCGCAGCCCTCCGTTAACCGGCAGGCGTCTAGAGAAATTTCTGCAGTATCAGCTTAACCTGTTGATCGGTGACAGTTTTGTTTATAACGGCACTTCCTATGGTGCTTAAGGT
>JAYNPV010000019.1:1422-4222 GCA_038113925.1 Gammaproteobacteria bacterium
CTATTGTCCGGTAATTTTTTTGGGAGCCCGGCGCGATCGAGCAGGGAGTCGAAGCGCTCGGCCTGTGTTTCAGGCAGTTGATTGGTGATGACCGACAATGCGGCCGCCATATGAATCCCCAGGCCGATTGCCTCGCCATGTAACCAGCTACGGTACCCGGTGGCAGTTTCCACGGCGTGACCAAAGGTATGGCCCAGATTCAAAATAGCTCTGAGGCCCTGTTCGGTTTCGTCGGCACTGACAACCGCGGCCTTATTTGCGCAACTGCGGGCAATGGCTTCGGTTAATACGGGTGGGTTGAGGTGAAGCAGTTCGTTAAGGTTATCTTCCAGCCAGCAGAAAAAAGCTTCATCACGAATCAGGCCGTATTTGATAATTTCGGCAGTGCCAGCCGTTATTTGCCTTGCCGGCAAGGTGGTCAGCGTGTTGGTATCGATGATCACCGCCCGGGGTTGGTGGAAAGCACCAACCATGTTTTTACCCAGCGGGTGGTTGACGGCAGTTTTGCCACCGACTGAAGAATCCACCTGAGCCAGCAGGGTGGTGGGAATCTGAATAAACTCGATTCCGCGCTGAAAGCAGGCAGCGGCAAACCCCACCATATCGCCGATCACCCCTCCGCCGAGGGCAACCAGCAGGGTTTGGCGATCACATTTTTGTTCCATCAGGAAATCAAAAATCTTCTCCAGGGTCGCGATAGTTTTATGGGCCTCTCCCGATGGCAGCGTCAGTTGTTCCTCTGGCCGTTTACCCAGGGCGGCGGCTACCGGCTGCAAATAGTAATCCGCGACCCGGTCATCGGTGATGATCAGGGTGCGCCTACCCTCGATGATCTGACGAAAAAGGGGCTGGTCAGACAACAAATCAGGGCCGATATGAATCGGATAGCTACGGGGGCCCAGGTCGAGCTTAAGCGTTTGCATGATCTAGCTGGTCGATGATCTCCTGGACGACCGCATTGGCTCTGCGTCCCTGGGAATGGATGGTTAGCGTGGCTACTTCTTCATACAGTGGTTCCCTGACTCGGGCGATTTCCCTGACTCGGGACTCTCTATCCGCGGTGTCCAGCAGGGGGCGGTGACGGCTTTTACTGGTCCGTTTGAGTTGTTCTTCGATGTCGGTGGCCAGATAGATCACCTGATCAGCCGATTTTAGTCCTGCCCGGTTATTCTCACGCAGTACACAACCGCCGCCGGTAGCAATTACCGTATTTGAATTGTCTAACAGATCAGTGAGAATTTTTTCTTCCCGCTCTCTGAAACCGGATTCCCCCTCGATATCAAAAATGACCGGTATGGTGGTGCCGGTGCGTGACTCGATTTCGTCATCGCAATCGATAAAGGCGAGGCCGAGTCTGGAGGCAAGTTTTCTACCGATTGTCGACTTACCGGCTCCCATGGGGCCAACCAGGCAGATTGTATTCGCCACGCTAGCAGTCTCTCCTTGGGCGGGTGGATGAATTCGAGGGCGCCCGTCCCTGTAGTGGGTATTTTATCGTTATTAGTAACAGGCGGGACAGCGAGGGAAGTCTACCAGGCGTTGCCAAAATAACCGGGCGCAGGGTGTTGCAGGATTACCGCCTTTTTCGGGGGTCTGCCCGGACTCGCCTGAGCGCAATTATCATGTGGTTCTGGCACTGCGTAGGCCCCGGTTAACGCAGCAGTCAACCGGGGTCGATTCAACTATTTAGGGATCACAGCGCCGCTGCGAGACCGTCGCGCAGTATTTTCGGGGTGACAAAGATCAGCAGTTCAGACTTGTCATTGGTTTGCGCAGTGGTTCGGAACAGGAAGCCGACGTAGGGCAGGTCCCCAAGGAAGGGAGTGCGAGTAGCCGACCGGGTTTGGGTCTGTTCGTAGATACCACCAATCACGATCGTGTCGCCATTGTCGACCAGCACCTGAGTGTTAATGTTCTGGGTGTCGATGGTCGGCACCCCACCCACCAGGGCCCCCACGGCGTCCTTACTTACTTCCAGGTCCATGATGATGTGCTCATCCGGCGTGATTTGCGGGGTCACCCGCAAGCTAAGTACCGCGTCCTGAAATGAGGTGGAGGTGGCTCCGCTGGAGCTGGCTTCCTGGTAGGCGATTTGCGTGCCCTGGGAAATGACTGCTTCGCGCTGATTGGAGGTCACCACCCGGGGATTGGAAAGAATCTCCCCTTTACCCTCAGCTTCCAGGGCTGAAAGTTCAAGTTCAAGCAATCGGTCAGCCTTGGAAATTGCAAAGGCAATAGAGTTGGGAGCGATGCCGCCCAGTCCGCCTGCCGGCATATTGACATTCAGCCGGTCTGCCTGGCCGATTGCGGTCAAATCCGCGCCCGTGGTCGAGACCAGCGCCGGCGTAGTGCCGTTCAGGGTGGCAGAAGTCCCGCGAGGTGAATTATTCTCAAGATCAACCTGAGTGGTACCAAAGCGGACCCCCAGGTTCTTACTGAAATCGGTACTGGCATTGACAATACGGGACTCAATCAGCACCTGCTGGACTGGTACATCCAGCGTACTGACCAGCTGGCGAATATCAGCTATTTTTTCTTCCGTATCGTGAATGATCAAGGTGTTGGTGCGCTCGTCAATATTAATATTGCCGCGCTCGGTTAGCAGGTTATTCTCCGATGAGGAGACCAGGGCGGCCAGGTCGCTGGCCCGTGCAAAATTAATCGCCAGATGCTCGGTATAAAGTGGAGCCAGCTCTTCCAGCTGTTGCTGGGCTTCGAGTTCCAGACGTTCGCGGGCAGCGATCTCTTCAGCCGGGGCGACCCACATAACGTTACCGTCTTCTCTTTTGCCGAGCCCTTT
>JAYNPV010000019.1:4232-12653 GCA_038113925.1 Gammaproteobacteria bacterium
GGATGATGTCAAGCGCCTGGTCCCAGGGGACATTTTTAAGGCGTAAGGTAACGGTCCCGGTGACGGTGTCGCTGGCGACCAGGTTTTTGCCGGTGAAGTCCGCCAGCAGTTGTAGTACGGAGCGCACCTCGATGTTCTGAAAGTTCAGTGACAGACGCTCGCCATCAAAGGACTTTTTCCTGCGGGCAACTTCAGCGGTGGTCAGGTTGGCCACGGGTTGCACTTCGACCGTGTATTGCTCCTCGGTCTGATAAGCGAGCAGATCGTACTCGCCTTCCGCTTCGATCACCATGCGTACACTGCCGCCCTGTTGCCGGGTCTCGACCGTGGTGGCCGGAGTTCCAAAATCGGTGACCGTTAGCCGCCTTGCCAATTGGGCAGGTACGGCAGTATCCATGAATTCGACCACCAGCTGGCCGGGTTCTTCGCGACTGTCGACGCTGACGCTGGGGCTGGAGAGGCCCACAGTAATCCGAGCTTCTCCGTCTATGCCCCGATTGAAATCAATACTGGTGATTTCATTAGTAGTGGAGCTGGCTACGGCAGCGGGAGATGCCATCGATTTAGCGCTTTGAATCGGGCTGAGCGTGACGAACACGTCTTCGCCGTCAATCTGGCTGGTCCAGCCGGTAGCCTGGTTCAGGTTGACAACCAGGCGTGTGCGACCGTCACCTTCCAGCGCCATCAGGCTACGGGCCAGATCAAGTCCCATGTCGATCTTGCTGTCAGCTAAACCATTACTGGCCTCGGCAAAATCCAGCACCAGCCGCGGCGGTTGATCGATAGTAAAACCGGTGGGATCAATAGCCGCTTCCGAGAGCGATACTTTTAGCTGAACATTGCCGTTTGCGAGCTGGGAAAATTCGACATTCTCAATGGTGTTGGCCACCAGCGTAAACGGTGAGATTGTCAGTATTAGCCATCCCAGCGACGCCCGTCTTAAAGTGGGCAGACAGGTACCAGAGAGTAATTTTTTCAGCTTGATGGTCATGGCAGTTTCCAGTTTATTGGATTGCTGTTTATAGAAATTAGGCTATTCGACGATGGAGATTGAAGCGTCCCGTTCGATCCATCCGCCTGCTCCGTCAGGGATGATCTCCTTGAGCGCGATGGAGTAGTCCCCGATGTCGGTGATTCGCCCGAAATTCTGGCCAATGTAATTACCCTTGGAACTTCGGGTAACGGTTTTATCCGGTGCCTGGATAATCGCCCAGGTTTCTCCGTGCTGATCTAGCGTTCCTACCATGCGCAGGGCATCCAGCGGGAAACTCTCCAGGGGTTCTTTTGGTCGGTTCAGGTCGGGAGTAATACCAGAGTTGGAAGCGGTAGCGTCAGACTTGGTAGGTTCTTGCTGGTTGTATAAAGTGTTTTCAAAAGGCTCGCGCAGGTGAGAGGCTTCGTAAACAAAATTGGTGTAGGGCTCCAGCAGGGGTAGCGGCTCGACTTTTGGGCGTTGTTTGGCCTTGACGTCTGCCATCCAGGCGATCAGATCGCTATTATCAGAACTGCAGCCGCTAAGAACTGCCATGATCATTATCAGAGTCGCATTTCTGGCAGCCAAGCCTGGTCTTAACCATTTGGCAATACTCATTTCTCTTCATCCAGATAACGATAGGTTTTTGCTGTGCCGACCATGACAATTTTGTCCTGGTCTTTTCTTAATTTTAGGTCGTGCATAGTGACAATTCGGGGAAAAGCAGCGACATCGCTGACAAATTCAGCGATTTGATGAAACTGCCCCGCGACCTGAATGCTGATCGGCAGCTCGGCATAAAATTCGGCGGGCTTTTCTGATTTGGGCTCAAAGAGATCAAATTCGAGGCCATGGCCAAGTCCTGCCTGGGTGATCTCCACCAGTAAATCGGCTACCTGGGTGCTATCCGGGAGTTGCCGGCGCAGTGCCTCAAAGGTTTGCTGCATTTCTTCCAGCTGTAACTTGTAACTTTCCAGATTTATGGCTTTTTTATACTTGGCCACAAAGGTATCGCGTAACGCCAGTTCTTCCTTCTGTACCTTGTCCAGTTCCGTCAAAGTGTCTTTGGTTATCAGGAAATAACCGCCCACGAGCACTAATATCGACAGTATTATGGCTGCCGCCGCTTTAATGATCAGCGGCCAGTCACCAATATTGGACAGGTCGATATCGCTGAAATCTATTTCGCGTAATTCATTTAGGCCCATTGCCATTTATCTTTACCTTCTATTGGGTCGCTTGCGGCCGCCACTCTTGCCTTCTTCGTCTTCATCGGTGGTGGGCGATACCTGTTTGGCTTTCAGCGTAAATTGGCTGGTTTTGCCACGACTCGATTCCGCAGTACGGATGACGGTTAAGGTGGGCTCAGTCAGCCATTCCGACTTTTCGATGTTGCGCATGAATGCAGAAACACGCGCATTTGATTGAGCGAATCCCTGAATTTCCAAATTGTTGCCGTTTTGTAATATCGAGTCAGTGTAGGCTCCATCGGGAAGCGCACGGACCAAGTCATCGAACAGGTGCACCACCAGAGGACGAGTCGCCTGCAGCGACTGGATTATGTTCATTCTAGCCAGCAGGGCATCTTTTTGAGCCTGGAGTTCATTGATTTCCTTGATCTGCTTATCCAGGCTTCGGATCTCGGCAGTGAGAATGCCATTGCGATTCTGCTGGTCTGTGATCTGTCCATTAATGATCAGTTGCACCACGCCGATAATAGCGATCATGGCCACGGCAGACATAGCGAGTGAAATATAAAAGCGTCTTTCACGATCCTGGCGAATCTCGTCGCGCCAGGGCAGTAGATTAACGCGTGGCATCGTCAAGACTCCTCAAGGCTAAGCCGCAGGCGATCATCAGCGAGGCTGAGTCGTTCTGCAGGCTTTGCGTATTAATTTCCTTGGCCACCGCCATATCGGCAAGCGGGTTGGCGACGACAGAGGGCACGCCAATCTGCTGCTCCATCATTTCCGCCAGCCCGGGCAGTAATGCAGTGCCCCCGCAAAGAACCAAATGGTCTACCTGCTGCTGGGCAGTGGATGAAAAGAATGTTTGCAGCAACCGGCTGGTCTGTTGGGCGAGTGATTCTACGAACGGCTGTAACAGTTCCGAAGCATAGTCATCGGGCAGCTCGCCCGACTTTTTTGCTCGCCCGGCATCTTCGTAGGAGAGGCCATACCGATGCTGAATTTCTTCGGTTAACTGCCGGCCACCCAGGGTTTGATCGCGAGTGAATATCGATTGGCCGTTCTGAAGAACATTTAGCGTCGTCGCTGACGCACCGATATCCACTACGGCGACGGTGGCATTTCTGATTTCGGCGGGAAGCTGTCCGGCGACCAACTGGTAGGCGCTCTCCATAGCGTAGGCTTCGATATCCACCACGTTGGCGATCAAACCAGTATCAGATATTACGTCCACCCGTTGATCGACGGTGTCACTTCGAGCGGCCGCCAGCAGTACTTCCACGGTCTCTTCGTTGTCGGGGTTCACCCCGAGAATCTGAAAGTCCAGATAGACTTCATCCAGCGAATAGGGGATGTACTGGTCCGCTTCAAGTGCGATTTGTTCTTCCATCTGCCTGTCAGGCAGGTCACCAGGCATGACAATGGTCTTAGTTATCACCGAGGAGCCGGATACGGCAATGGCCGCATGCTTGACTTTGACGCGGGCTAACTTGACCGCTTTTTCGATTGCCTCTACCACCATTTCCGGCACGGCAATATTTTTTTCAACAATTGCCTCGGGAGGTAATGGAGCGACAGCGTAATGGTCGACGCGATAGCCGTCGCCATTGGCGCTAAGCCCGAGGAGCTTAACGGCCGTTGTGCTAATATCAATGCCAACCAGCGGCGGCGGTGTTCTTCGTAACAGGCCCAAGATAAAACCCTTTGTTTACCGTGTGTTACAACGCTAACGTAAAAACAACATTAACACCAAGTTACAACTAATTATGCAACAAGGCAAATTTATTTTTCTAGAACCTGCTTTCGCCGTGCAAGCTACCCGATTTTTATGATGCCGGTATGGTTGAGATGGCTGCTTCCAGGGCTGTTAAGTCTGGGCACTCTGTCGCTGTTAATCGCCCTGGCAATGATCTATTTTCTGCTGCCCCAGCTCCCCGATCCGCAGGGATTGAGGTCGATTGAATTTCAGGTGCCGTTAACGGTTTATGCAAAAGATGGCAGTTTAATCGGCGAATTTGGCGAACAAAAAAGAATTCCCATCAAGCTTGAGCAGACCCCGCAGCAGTTGCGTGATGCCATTATTGCTGCCGAGGATGATCAATTCTACTCCCATATGGGTGTTGACTGGGTCGGTCTGTTACGCGCCGGGATCGAGCTGCTGCGTACCGGGGAGAAGCGTCAGGGCGGCAGCACGATTACCATGCAGGTGGCGCGCAATTTTTTTCTCAGTCGGGAAAAGACCTATTTGCGAAAAATCACCGAGATATTACTCGCCGTAAAAATAGAAAAACAGCTCTCCAAGGATGAAATACTGGAGCTTTACGTCAATAAGATTTTTCTTGGCCAGCGGGCTTACGGGTTTGGTGCCGCCGCACAGGTGTATTACGGTACTGATCTCAACCAGCTTAGCCTCGCACAATTGGCGATGCTCGCCGGGTTGCCCAAGGCCCCCTCTCGGTTTAACCCGGTGCGAGATCCTGAACAGGGATTAAAAAGACGCCACTATGTGCTGCAGCGGATGTTGCAGGTAGGCAAAATCGATGAGGTCACCTTCCGGCAGGCGCAGCAGCAACCGGTCACTGCACGTATTCATTCCCGCGAGATTGCGATTGACGCCGGATATGCGGCCGAAATGGCCCGCGCCTGGGTGTTTGAGCGTTACGGGGCGGATGCTTATACCCGCGGACTGAAGGTGGAGACCTCGCTCGACCCGTTACTGCAAGCCAGGGCCAATAATGCTTTGCGACGTCACCTGCTTGAGTACGAGAGACGCCACGACTATCGTGGCCCAGAAGCAAATTTGTTGTCCGAAGACGGGTCGATGGAACAGGCGGTACTCGAGCTTGGTTCTGTGTCCGTCATCGGCGATTTGCAGCCTGCGCTAATAACCGATGTTTCCGCGGCGGGCGTGACTGCGCTGACCCGGGAGGGTGAGCAGGTTGTCTTGCAGGCCACCGCGCTTAGTTGGGCGGCTGATTTTCTCTACAAAGGGGAAGACGCCAACCCAAATGGCTTTCGACCAGGGGATCTGATTCGGCTCGCCAGAGACAAGGAGCAAATCTGGCAACTGGCCCAGATCCCGGCTGTACAGGGAGCGCTGGTTTCACTCGATTCAGCAGACGGGTCGATACAGGCAGTGACCGGAGGCTTTGATTTTGAGCATAGTCATTTTAATCGGGTCACCCAGGCCGATCGCCAGCCGGGTTCAAATTTCAAACCCTTTCTTTATAGCGCTGCCCTGTCACAGGGGTTTACCCCGGCTTCGGTAATTAACGATGCGCCGCTGGTATTTAATGATGATACGCGGGAGGGCGGCTGGAGGCCGCAAAACTACTCAGGCAAATTTTTCGGGCCAACCCGGCTCCGGGCTGCCCTGACCAAATCCCGAAACCTGGTGTCGGTTCGGCTACTCCAGGCCATGGGGGTGAATAGAACCCGAGAATTCTGTTTGCGGTTTGGATTTCCGGCCGAAAAACTTCCTCGCAACCTGTCGTTGGCCCTGGGCAGCGGGGCGATGACACCGCTTGAGCTGATAGGCGGTTACGCCGTACTGGCAAACGGTGGATACCGGGTCGAGCCCCACCTGGTCACCCGGGTGCTGGATCAGCGTGATCAGCTTCTCTGGGAAAGCGCCAGCCCGAAAGTGCCACCCCCCGAGTCATCACGGTTATCTGCGGAAAAAAATGGGGCAGAAGAAACAGGTATGTCGGTTGACCCAGTGGATGAACCCCCTGCGGGAATTGCCAACGATGAGCCCAAAGACTTTGCTCCTCCCCCGGCTACCCGGATTCTTCCACAAGCGGAGGTGTTTTTAATAAATTCGATGCTGCGCGATGTCATAAAAAGAGGCACGGGTAGGCGAGCGTTACGGCTGGGTCGCAAGGACCTGGCGGGCAAAACTGGCACAACCAATAATCAGATGGATGCCTGGTTCAGCGGTTATGCCGCCGGGGTGGTGACCACCGCCTGGGTGGGATTTGATCGGCCGCGCTCTCTCGGCAGACTGGAAACCGGCGCTCGCGCGGCACTGCCGATCTGGATCGATTACATGGAGCAGGCCCTGGCGGGGGTGCCGGAGCAGCCACTGGAACAGCCGGCAGACATAGTCAGTGCCCGAGTTCGAGCGGACACCGGTCAGTTGGCGGATGCGGATGATGATCGGGCGATATTCGAGTTTTTTAAGGTAGAGGATTTCGACAAGCTCAGGCGCACTCAAAATGCGCAATCCGATGACGGTTCGAGTCGAGCGGGCATTTTCTGATCGCGATAGCCGACTCAGGAATCTTTGTTGCATTACAGCCAGACTCGGCTTCCTGACCAGGGAGTGCTTCCGGCCGGAACCGCCCGACGAGTCGATCTGCGGCCACCCCGAACAGGGTGTTAGCCGGAGAGCCCCCCGGAAAAACCGTTTAACTCTCCCGTATGTTGCTGAATATACCGGCAGGGTGGTGAGGGCGCGACAATATGGTGCGTCGCCAGTTGTTGTGCCCTATTATAGTGCAGCGGGTGGGGTTGGGCTTTGAGTGGTGAGTGATTTTCCCCCGTCGATGCATTGGCATATTTCCTGCTAAGTGCTAGTTAATAGCTAGCTAACCACCCCCGAATGGATAAGCGAATAATCAATACGCTTAATCACAGACGGGATTCAGGCATTAGCAATGCGTAAGCCGCCATTGCCGTCACTGCCAAAGCGCCAATCAAGCCTGCAAGTTTGTTATTTCTCCCCCTGAATGAAGGTTAGTTAGTTAATTGAGTTACGGAGTAATGGAACCATGTCTGCAGCAGATGTAATTAAGTTAATAGAAGAGCAAAACGTAAAATTTGTCGATTTTCGCTTTGTCGATACCAAGGGAAAAGAGCAGCATCTTAGTGCTCCGGCGAGCCGGGTGGATGAGGATTTATTTGACGAGGGCATGATGTTTGATGGCTCTTCCATTTCCGGCTGGAAAGGGATCAACGAGTCCGACATGGTGCTATCGCCCGATGCGACCTCAGCGGTGCTTGACCCTTTTACTGATGAGTTGACCCTGAATATCCGCTGCGATGTGCTCGATCCGCATACCCGATTGGGGTATGAGCGTTGCCCCAGGTCACTGGCCAAGCGCGCCGAAGCTTATATGCAGCAAACCGGCATTGCTGACACCGCCTATTTTGGTCCCGAACCTGAATTCTTCGTGCTTGATGATGTGCGCTGGAACGATACCGCCAACGGCTGTTTTGTCGAGGTTGATTCCGAAGAGGGCAACTGGAACAGCGGCAGTGTGTTCGAAGACGGCAATATTGGTCACCGCCCCGGCATGAAGGGGGGTTATTTTCCGGTGCCGCCGGTGGATTCGCTACACGACATGCGCTCGGCCATGTGCCTGACTCTGGAAGAGATGGGCGTGCCCGTGGAAGTCCACCACCATGAAGTAGCCACTGCCGGTCAGTGTGAAATCGGTACCCGTTTCAACACCCTGGTTCGCAAGGCTGACGAGACCTTGATATTGAAATATATCGTCTCCAATATCGCCCACAACTACGGTAAAACCGCGACCTTTATGCCCAAACCGCTGGTGGGTGATAACGGTAGCGGCATGCACGTTCACCAGTCGCTCGCCAAGGACGGGTCCAACCTGTTTAGTGGTGACCTTTATGGCGGGCTGTCGCAGACGGCGCTCTACTATATCGGCGGCATTTTTAAGCACGCTCGTGCCATCAACGCCTTCACCAATGCGACCACCAACAGTTATAAGCGTCTGGTTCCGGGGTTCGAAGCACCGGTGATGCTTGCTTACTCCGCTCGCAATCGCTCTGCGTCGGTGCGTGTCCCCTTTGTCTCTTCGCCCAAAGGTAAACGGGTCGAAGTACGCTTTCCCGATTCATCCGGCAATAGCTATTTGGCTTTTTCCGCCCTATTGATGGCGGGCCTCGATGGTATCGCCAACAAGATAGACCCGGGCGAAGCGATGGATAAAGACCTTTATGATCTGCCAGCAGAAGAATTAAAAAACATTCCAACGGTTTGCGGCAGTTTGAGAGAAGCACTGGAAAGCCTCGATGCCGATAGGGATTATCTGACCAGTGGTGATGTGTACACCAATGACCAGATTGATGCCTATATTGAACTCAAAATGGAAGAAGTGTTTGCCTTTGAACACACACCACATCCGATTGAGTTCAAGATGTATTATTCCAGCTAAACCACTCACTCCTCATGAGTTGCAAAGCCTCCAAGATTTTGTCTTGGGGGTTTTTGCATTACTGACCTCATCTTGAGGC
>JAYNPV010000019.1:12663-20333 GCA_038113925.1 Gammaproteobacteria bacterium
ATAAAGACCTCTATGACCTGCCGCCAGAAGAGGCCCGGGGTATAGAGACGGTCTGTTCATCGCTGGATCAGGCCCTTGAGGCGCTTGATCAGGACCGCGGGTTTTTGACCGCCGGTGGCGTGTTTTCAGATGACATGATTGACGGCTACATTGAGCTAAAAATGGAAGAGGTCACTCGATTGCGTCAGACCACCCACCCGGTCGAATTTGATATGTATTACAGCTGCTAAGCGTGAGGCAGGCAGCGCTAATACGGGCGCTGCCTGACCAGCGAGTGTAAAAATGATGCCGAGCTTTCCAACGATCAACTCAAGCGCTCACCCGGGCACAGTGGGGGTGCTATTTACTCTACTTTTAAGTGCTGGCGTCGCTGCTGCCGATTCAGAATCGATAACGGTTTATCGATGGCAAGGCCCCGACGGGACCATTGAGTTTTCCGATGAGCCACGCAGCGGTGCCGACCCGGTGGTGGTGGAGCAGCCAATGATAGCTCCTTCCCGTGGCCTAGCGTTGCCAGAAAATTCTGCTCGACCCGCGAATGAGAAAGCTCCGGGATACGACTTGCTGGCCATACTGAAACCAGTGACCGACACCACCTATCGCAACCAGCAGGCCGAAGAGGTTGAAGTGGTGGGAAAACTTGAACCCCCACTACGCCCGGGGCATTCGATTTTTCTGTTGGTCGATGGTCACCCAATAGGGAAGGGAAGCCGGTCGACTACCCACACTACCGGCCGACTGGAACGCGGAACTCACACCCTGCAACTGGAAGTGCGGGGGCAGGACGACGCCCCTCTACAGCAGAGTGATCGGGTAACCATTCATGTTCACCGGGCCGCTGTTCGTGCGCCCGAAAGAGGAGACGGCAGCTGATCAGCGGAATTAAGCCAGCGTGGTCGGGAGCTATATAAATGCTGGACAGGACGGCCCATTACATCGATCTATTGCAGACGGCGGTGATCCTGGTAACCAACGACCTCACGGTGCAGGAAATGAACAGTGCTGCTGAAAATATGCTTGGTGTCAGCAGCAAACGCCTCAGTGGGCGTGGGCTGGGTAAGGCCTGGGTGAACCTGGGTGAGTACCAGGGTCTGCTCAGTGCCGCGATCGACAAACAGGCGCCGATCAGCCAACACGATGTGGTAGTCGCCACCAGCGCGGGGACCAGTACAACTTATTTTTGTGCGGTGACTCCCCGAACCGGTGGGGGTGAGGATTCTGGTCTGCTCGTCGAGTTTTCGACCGTGGATGTTTCGCAGTCGATGATTCGCGATACCGAGGCGCGGGCACTCACTCAGATTAGTGAAGGTATGTTGCGTGGATTTGCCCACGAGGTGAAAAACCCCCTTGGAGGCATTCGGGGTGCCGCCCAGCTGCTGCTGCGGGAACTCCCCGAACAGGGGTTGCAGGAATATACCGAAGTAATCATGGCAGAGGTGGACCGACTGGGCAATCTGGTTGACCGAATGCTGGCCCCCAACGCTGCGCCCACGATTACCCGGGTCAACCTGCATGAAGTGCTGGCGCGAGTTCAATCTCTGGTCTCAATTGAGTTGCCCGACAGCATCACCCTGAGTGCTGATTACGATCCCAGTATCCCCGAAATTCTGGGTGATGCGGAGCTGCTGATTCAGGCAGTGCTGAACATCGTTCGTAATGCCATGCAGGCGTTGCTGGATGCGCAGCAGGGGGGAGAGATCACAATGGAATCAAGGTTGAATGGGAATATGACCAACGGTGCACAGCGCCACCTTCTGGTTGCCCATGTCTATATCAAGGATAGCGGGCCGGGGGTTCCCCCTGAGTTGCAGTCGCAGATTTTCTATCCGCTGATAACCGGGCGGGCGGAGGGTACCGGCCTGGGACTGCCCATTACCCAGTCGCTGATTTCTCAACAGGGCGGGGCGATCAGTTTTACCAGTCGGCCCGGGAAAACTGTTTTCACTGTTTATTTGCCGATAGCGGATTAAAAAATTATGAGTCGTCTTAATCAGGTATGGATAGTTGATGATGACCGTTCCATTCGTTGGGTACTGGCCAAAGCGCTGCAGGCGGCCGGTATTGTCAGTGAAGAGTTCGAGTCGGGCCGTGAGGTGGTTGCTGCCATTGGCCGTGACCAGCCTCGGGCGATAATCACCGATATTCGTATGCCAGGGATGGACGGCTTTGAGCTTCTCCAGTTCCTCAATGACACTGCGCCGACCGTGCCAGTGATTATCACCACTGCCCATGCCGGGTTGGAGAACGCGGTATCGGCGTTTCAAAGTGGTGCATTCGAGTTCCTGCCCAAGCCTTTTGACATCGATGATGCGGTTGAGCTGGTGGAAAAGGCCCTCAGTCACGGCGATTCGGGGGAGCAGGATTCGCTTCCCGGTATCCAGCCGCCCACCGACATTATCGGCGCCGCGCCCTCCATGCAGGAGGTTTTTCGCGCCATTGGCAGGCTTTCAAAATCGAGTATCAATGTCCTCATAACCGGCGAATCGGGGACCGGAAAGGAGCTGGTTGCCAATGCGCTGCACCGCCATAGCCCCCGTGCCGGAAACCCTTTCATTGCCTTGAATATGGCGGCCATTACCCGTGAGCTACTTGAATCGGAACTCTTCGGCCATGAGAAAGGCGCCTTCACCGGCGCTCAGGTCGCCCGCAAGGGGCGCTTTGAGCAGGCCGATCAGGGTACCCTGTTTCTTGACGAAATTGGCGACATGCCTGCAGAACTGCAAACCCGGTTATTGCGGGTGCTGGCCGAAGGCGAGTTTTACCGCGTGGGAGGCCACACCCCCGTTAAGGTAGATGTGAGGGTGATCGCGGCCACCCACCAGGAGCTTGAGAAACAGGTGGAAGAGGGCAAATTTCGGGAAGATCTTTTTCACCGACTAAACGTGGTTCGTGTCCGGGTTCCCGCGCTGCGCGAGCGAATGGTGGACGTGCCCGCGCTGCTGGATCACTTCATGACCCTGGCGGCCACCGAACTGGATGCCGAACGCCGCACTATCAGCCCTGAAGCGCTGGCCGTCCTACAGGAGTTTGACTGGCCGGGAAACGTACGCCAGCTGGAGAACGTGGCCCGATGGCTCACGGTAATGACGCCCAGTTATCTGGTCCATGTAGAAGATTTGCCTCCGGAAGTACTGCAATCCTCCGCAGCAAAACCGGCGGTCGACTGGCAGGTCACCCTTCGCGGTTGGGCCAGTCAGCGCCTGGCGACCGGGTCAACGGCGCTCATGGATGAGGCGTTGCCGGCCTTTGAGAAGGTAATGATTTCCGTGGCATTGGAGCGCACCGGCGGGCGACGCCAGGAAGCCGCCGCGCTGCTCGGTTGGGGGCGCAATACCATTACCCGCAAAATACGGGATCTGCAGCTGGGCGAGGAGTAGCCGCCCGATCCCGGATTGGCTCTGGTCAGGTGGCTTCAGGGTTTCCGGGGGATCAGGGCGTTTCAGCGGCAGCGCTGATACCCGCCTTCTCCAGTTCCGCGGTAAGCCAGTTCGGGTTATGGCCCCTGACCATCGAATCACCCACCAGAATGATGGGCACTTCTACCTTGCCAAATTGCTCGATCATCGCTTTGCCCACGGCCAGGTCCTGTTCCGGGTTAAGCTCGGTGAAAGAGAGGCCCCTTGCCTGCAGGTCCTGGCGTACCAGGGCACAGGCTTCACATTCTTCGACCGCGTAGACGACGATTTTCACCTGCGGTTCCGCGGTCGTAGTCGCTGCCGCGCCGCTGGCAGGCGCTATCTCCTCCTGGGTGTAGTTTTTTTTCAACGGCGGTTGTCCCTGGTAGGTGACGCGCCCTTTGTCGTCGACCCATCGATAAAGGGTTTCCGCCATTGCCGAGTGGGCAGTCAGCAGCAGTAGGGAGAGGCAGCAGGTTCGGATCAGTGTAATCATAGGTTTTTCTCGATTAATTGAACACAGGCATTGTCAAACGGCCGGAAAATTACGGCAAGAGACCACCAAATTTTCTCCGCAGGCGTCGGTTTCTCCAGCCTACTCCGGTGAGAAAGGCCACCACGGCAATCGAGACCCCGCTTGCGGCGATCACCAGCCATGAGTTAGTCGCTGATTGATTGCCGCGCAGGGGCCGAGCGGTAGTTTCAAGAGTTTGCAGCCGGGACAGTGCCTGAGCAATGTTCTGGCTATCGTTGCGTATGGTCAGTTCCAGCTTTTCCAGTTGAGTTGAAAGGGGTTTATGCTCGGTGAGGTAGCTGGCATCCACCCAACCCACGGTACCGCTGGTTGTGGCAATTTTTGCCTGACCTTCAACGATGGCTTCCACTTCAACCTGTTCGCCGCTGGGAATGAGTTGTATTACCTCGTTGCTTTGCGGGGCAGCGGTGACGCCAATCCAGAGCGTATCGATAACGAAAGCCGGCTGAGCAGCGCTGGTACCGGCATAAAAAAGGCCGATCAGGGTCAGTACCAAAGTAACGCAGCTGATAGTGTTAGACCGGGTTTGAGGCGAGCTTGTCACGCTAAACAAAAATCCTGTATCTGTTGTCCATGGGTATTCTATACTGCCACCATTCATCCTGGTTAGCGGTGGCAGTAGCCTTCGCAGCCCGGGCACAGGAATCCGAATTAACTCCGCACAGGTAGGGATTAAACTTTGAAAAACAAGGGTTCGATCTGGAAATCAGACTGGCTGGCAGGGCTGCTTATCGGGTTGCTGTTTGTTGTTTTTAAATTTGCGGAGTTTGGGCCGACGGCCAGTCTGGAACGTGACCTTTATGATCGCGGGGTGCGTGGTACCGAGCGCGATCTGGAGACCAGCCGGGAGATGGCCATCATCGCCATCGATGACAAGAGTATCGAGCGTCTCGGGCGCTGGCCCTGGTCGCGAAACGTGATTGCTGAGCTTATTCCCCGGTTAAACGACGCCAAGGTGATTGGCCTGGCGGTATTTTACAGCGAGCCCCAGATTGATCCCGGCATGAAATACGTGGAGCAGCTTGAAGACATTTACCGCGATGCCGGATTAGATCGCCAGCAGAGCAGTTTCTCCGCCAGTTTCGAAAACACGCTTGCCGAGGCTTATCTGGAACTCGACGCAGATGCCGCTCTGGTGGATGCGATTGCCAATGCGCAGAACGTGGTGTTGCCCATGGTTTTCCGTTTGCCACAGAACCCGCCCATTGGTCGGCCCGACGGTGGGCTTCCGGAATTTTCCATGCCCAGCCTGATCGGTAATATCGAGTCTCCTGCCGGCGTAGAACCCTCTCCCGGTCGCCTGGCGGATCTGGTGCTCTGGCCGCTTGATTATTATGCCGGGGCGGCCGCAGGGATGGGTCATCTATCGCTTGACCAGGATGCCGACGGCGGCGTGCGCTCTGATTTGCTGGCGGTTAATTACTACGAGAGCTATTTCCCCTCCCTCTCTTTGATGATTGCAGCACGCAGTCTGAATCTGAGCATGTCTGATGTGCGCATTAACCTGGGTGAGAGCGTTTCTCTGGGTCGTCTTAACATACTCACTGATGAGGCTTTGCGGATGCGTTCGGCCTTTTACCTGGATCGCTCTTCTGGAGAGGCCCGTCAGGCATTTGCGACCTACTCGTTTGTCGATGTTTATGATGGCACTATCCCCATAGAACAGTTCAACAACAAAATAGTTCTGATTGGTCCCACGGCAGCCGGACTGGGGACGGCGACGGTTACCCCCATTTCAAAAGGCGAATACCCGGTCAATCTGCTGGGCCATTTTGTTACCAGTATTCTCAATGAGGATTTTTATACCCGGCCCGGCTGGGTTGCCGGTGCCGAGCTCGGTTTGCTGGCGCTGGTTATCCTTTACCTGATGCTGGTGATGCCCCGATTAGCCGCCGGTATTGCAGCCGGGGCTTCTCTGGTATTACTGGTCGCCCTGTTGTTATCCAATTATCTGCTGTTAAGCGGCCAGGCGATCTGGTTGCAGACGGGTACCGCCGCGGCGCTTCTGGTGGTCGGTCACCTGCTGTTGACCACTAAACGATTCCTGGTGACCGAGCGCGGCAAGGAGCGGGTCGAAAGCGCAGCGGTAGAGGACAATAAAATGCTCGGGCTGTCGTTTCAGGCCCAGGGGCAGCTGGACATGGCGCTGGATAAGTTTCGCAAAATGCCGATGAGCGACGCAGTGGCTGACCTGCTGTACAACCTTTCACTTGATTTTGAACGCAAGCGTCAATTTGGCAAGGCCGGTTCCATCTACGACATCATCCTTGCCTATGATAAGAAATTTAAGGATGTCAAAGAGCGTAAGGAACGGGCCGGTAATCTCGAAAGCACCCTGGTGATGGGCGGGGGTGGTGCAGCAGCTGGCGGCACCCTGATCATGGATCCCAATAATATGCCCACCCTTGGTCGTTATCAGATTGACCGCGAACTGGGTAAAGGGGCGATGGGGATTGTTTACGAAGGCCACGACCCGAAAATCAATCGGGTGGTGGCGATCAAGACCATGGCCCTGGCGCAGGAGTTTGAAGGGCCGGAACTGGATGAAGCCAAAGAGCGCTTTTTCCGTGAAGCGGAAACCGCGGGTAAACTCAATCACCCCAATATAGTGACCATTTATGATGCCGGTGAGGATCAGGAGCTGGCTTATATCGCCATGGAGTTCATGAGCGGTACCGACCTTGCCGAATACACCCGCAAAGAAAAATTAATGCCGGCTTATTCGGTGATGGTGATTATCTCCAAAGTGGCCGAGGCGCTTGATTTTGCTCACACCAATGGCATTGTCCATCGGGATGTGAAACCAGCCAACGTGATGTTGCTGGAAGACAAGACCGTCAAGGTGATGGATTTCGGTATCGCCAGAATTACCGAATCCAGTAAGACCAAGACCGGCGTGGTCATGGGGACGCCCTCTTATATGTCGCCTGAACAGCTGGCCGGAAAACACGTGGATGGTCGTTCCGACCTGTTTTCGCTGGCGGTGATGATGTATGAGCTGTTGACCGGCAGTCGGCCATTTACCGGCGATTCCATGGCTACGCTAATGTTCAGCATCGCCCAGGGCGAGCATACCGATATCCGTGAGGTCAATCCGGATCTGCCCACTGAGGTGGTGGATATTATCAATCACGGCTTAAAGAAATTACCTGAAGAGCGCTTTCAGACGGGTAAGGAGTTTTCGGCGGCCGTGGTGAAGGCAGCCAAAGCGATGCGCGCTGGCTGACCGGTTATTTGCTGGTATGGATAAACTCGCCGCTCCATTCCGGCGGCGGCGGGTTTTGCCTGAACCAGGCAATGCGCTCTTTGACGTAGACCTCGTAAATTTTCCGGTGGGGATAGCGTTGCATCAGGCTGACATACTGCATTTCGGCGTTATCCCAGTCGCGATTCCGATAGAGCTTTAACGCCCGCGCGGCCAGCACCAGCTCATCCCGTAATTCCTGAGTCAGGGCTTCTTTCATGCAGACAGGTTCATAGATGGTAATGGGCCGGGTCTGGCCTTTAACGATGACCCGATCCATCTCCATGAAGATGACATCATCAATGGTCCGCCGAGTATCCTCGCTCACCAGAATACTGGCGCCATACTGCTTGGTCAGTGCTTCCAGCCGTGACCCCAGATTGACCGAATCGCCCAACACCGTGTAGGCCATGCGAAATTCAGATCCCATGTTGCCGACATTCATCGGTCCGGTATTCAGGCCTACGCCAATATTAATTTCCGGGTAACCCAGGGC
>JAYNPV010000020.1:0-11209 GCA_038113925.1 Gammaproteobacteria bacterium
GGCCTACGCCGAGCTGGAAAAAGAGGAACTCACCCTTGGCTTTATCAAACTTACCGACATGGCGCCGCTGGCCATCGCTTATGAAAAGCACTTTTTCGAGGACGAGGGGCTCTACGTCACCCTGGAACCCCAGGCGAACTGGAAGGTGTTGCTTGACCGCGTCATTGATGGCGAACTCGATGGTGCCCACATGCTGGCGGGCCAGCCGCTGGGAGCCACCATTGGTTACGGCACCCAGGCTGACATCATTACCGCCTTCAGCATGGACCTGAACGGCAACGGCATTACCGTTTCCAACGAAATCTGGGAGCAGATGAAAGCCCATGTACCGATGGAAAACGGCAAGCCGGTTCACCCGATCAAGGCCGATTATCTAAAACCGGTGGTCGATGATTACCTGAACGACGGCAAGCCATTCAACATGGGCATGGTGTTTCCGGTCTCGACCCATAATTACGAACTGCGCTACTGGCTGGCAGCCGGCGGTATCCACCCCGGCTACTATTCCAAGAACGACATCACCGGCCAGATCGATGCCGACGTGCTGCTGTCGGTGACGCCACCGCCACAAATGCCGGCGACACTGGAGGCAGGCACCATCTATGGCTACTGCGTTGGCGAACCCTGGAACCAGCAGGCGGTATTCAAGGGGATTGGTGTGCCGGTAATTACCGATTATGAAATCTGGAAAGACAACCCGGAAAAGGTGTTTGGTGTCAGTCAGGCGTGGGCCGATGCCAATCCCAACACCCATAAAGCGGTGGTCAAGGCACTGATTCGCGCCGCCCAGTGGCTCGACGAAAACAACGATGCTAATCGCGAGGAAGCGGTGGAGATTCTTGCCCGCTCCGAGTATGTGGGTGCCGATTACGAGGTCATCGCCAACAGCATGACCGGCACCTTTGAGTATGAAAAAGGTGACGTGCGCGAGTTGCCCGATTTCAATGTTTTCTACCGCTACTACGCCACCTACCCCTTCTATTCCGACGCCATCTGGTACCTCACGCAGATGCGCCGTTGGGGCCAGATCACCGAGCAGAAACCCGACAGCTGGTACCACGACACCGCTAAAAAGGTTTACCGCCCGGACATCTACCTGGCCGCTGCCAGCGAACTACTCGAAGAGGGAAAAATCCAGAAAAAAGATATCCCCTGGGAGCACGACGGCTACCGCCCGGAACAGACAGAGTTCATCGATAACATCAGTTTTGACGGTCGCAAACCCAATGAGTATCTGGACAAGTTTGCCATCGGCCTGAAACAGAAAGACGTCGTTAACTAAAGATAATCAACAGGCCCCCAGCCGGAACCCCTGGTGGCAACGATGTCACCGGGGGTTTGTTTCAAAAGAGAATCCCAAATGAGCACTTCGCAACCCAACCCGGAACCTTCCGATTCTCCCATGGCGGAGACCGAGACCCCTGCAGCAGCGCAGCCGTCACCTGATCCTGCCGCCGTTAATAAAGTCTGCAGCGGCGTTTCGTTTTCGCAAAAGCTGATCAATTTTTTTGAACTGATCAGCTTCACCTGGCTGATTCCCCTGGTGCAGCTGGCTCGCGGCGATGACCCGCAACAGCAGATCAAGCAAATATTGCTGATTATCGGCGCGCCAGTGGCGGCCTTCTTGCTGTTTCTGGTCCTCTGGAGCGAGTCCGCTTCCCGAATCGAAACCAGCCTGGGGGCGATTCCCGGGCCCACTGCGGTCTGGGAACAGGCCGGCAACCTGATGGACGAACACAATCGGGAGAAGGAGAAAGAGGCCGCCTTCTACCAACGCCAGGAAGATCGCAATGCGAAGAAACTGGCCGCCAACCCGGATGCAGAAGTAAAAATCCGTGCCTACACCGGCAAACCCACCTTTCCGCAACAGATCATGACCAGCCTCTACACCGTATTTACCGGCTTTGTCATCGCCACCCTCGTCGCGGTGCCGCTGGGCATTATCTGCGGACTGAGCAGCACCATTTATACGGCGCTCAACCCGCTGATCCAGATCTTCAAACCGGTATCGCCGCTGGCCTGGTTGCCCATCGTTACTCTGGTGGTCAGCGCCACCTACGACAGCGGTGACGGTGCCTGGTTTACCAAATCCTTTCTCACCTCGGCGATTACGGTGACCCTCTGCTCGCTCTGGCCCACGTTAATCAACACCGCTTTGGGCGTCGCCTCGATCGACAAGGACCTGATGAATGTCTCCAAGGTGTTGCAGTTAAACTGGCCGAAGACGGTTTTTAAGATTGTGCTTCCCGCCTCCCTGCCGCTGATTTTCACCGGATTACGGCTCTCCCTGGGGGTGGGGTGGATGGTACTGATCGCCGCAGAAATGCTGGCGCAGAACCCGGGCCTGGGTAAATTCGTCTGGGACGAATTTCAAAACGGCAGCTCCAACTCACTGGGCAAAATCATTGTCGCCGTGTTCGTGGTCGGCATCATCGGTTTTCTACTCGACCGGATCATGCTCACCCTGCAGAAAATTTTCTCTTACGGCAATGCGATGTAACGCCGCTGCGCCTCGACTGATGACCAATTAATGAGCAAATCCATGCCTAACCAAGCCCTGAAACCCTACCTGAGCCTGGAAAAAATCAGCAAAGCCTATGGCCCCCACTCCCAGAGAAACCAGGTTCTCAGGGACATTAACCTGGAAATCATGGAGCGGGAGTTTCTCGCCGTGGTCGGCTTCTCCGGCAGTGGTAAAACCACCCTGATCTCGCTGATCGCCGGACTGACCCAACCCGACTCCGGGGTGATCCGTATTAACGGCAAGCCGATCACCGGCCCGGGTGCCGACCGCTGCGTGGTGTTTCAATCCTACTCGCTGATGCCCTGGCTCACCGTTCATGACAACGTCATGCTCGCCATTGAGGCAGTGCATCCGGAGTGGCCCAAACAGCGTCGCAGACAGGTAACCGAACACTACGTGGAGATGGTCGGCCTTGACCACGCCAGCCAGCGCCGACCGGCGGAGTTGTCCGGCGGCATGCGCCAGCGGGTGAATGTTGCGCGGGCGCTGGCAGCGAGTCCGGAAATTTTGCTACTCGATGAGCCCCTCAGCGCCCTCGATGCCCTAACCCGCGCCCGATTGCAGGATGAAATCACCCGCATCTGGGAGGATGATCGAAAAACCGTGGTGCTGATCACCAATGATGTCGATGAAGCACTGATTATGGCCGACCGCGTGGTGCCGCTTAACCCCGGCCCCGGCGCCACCTTTGGTCCCGAGTTCGTGGTCACCCTGGCGCGGCCCCGTGATCGCCAGCAGCTCAATAGCAACGACGAGTTCAAGCAACTGCGTAGCGATATCACCCAGTATCTGCTGCAGGTAGGCGTGAATACCAATACCGACAGCAGCAATGTCATTGAGTTACCCAACCTGCAGCCCCGGCACGCCCGCAAGAGCCAGTCCCGGGCGGAGCGCCTTGACTCCGAGCTGCCCGCCGCGCTGAAACCCTTTAACGAAAAGCCCGATGACCCCCGTTATCTGGAGTTTTTCAACCTCTCCAAAGTCTATCCCACCCCCAAGGGCCCGCTGACCGTGGTGGATGGTTTTCAACTGACGATGAAAAAGGGCGAATTCATCTCCGTTATCGGCCACTCCGGCTGCGGCAAATCGACCGTACTGTCGATGACCGCCGGACTCAACGAAATCAGCGATGGCGGTATCGTGCTGGATGGCAGAGAGGTCGACTCCGCCGGTCCCGAGCGGGCCGTGGTGTTTCAGGCCCCCAGCCTGTTCCCATGGATGACCGCCTACGAAAACGTCGCCCTCGGTGTCGAGCGGGTCTATCCCCACGCCAGCCCCAAAGAAAGAGCCGATCTGGTCAGCTATCACCTGGATAAAGTGGGGCTCGCCGACGCCCTGCACCGGCGTGCCAATGACCTCTCCAACGGCATGAAACAGCGGGTCGGTATTGCCCGCGCCTTCGCCTTGTCACCCAAACTGCTGTTACTTGACGAACCCTTCGGCATGCTCGACACCCTGACCCGCTGGGAATTGCAGGAAGTCCTCATGGAAGTCTGGAGCCGCACCCAGGTCACCGCCATCGTCGTCACCCATGACGTCGATGAAGCAATACTGCTCGCCGACCGAGTAGTAATGATGACCAACGGCCCCAACGCCAAAGTCGGAAAAATTATGGAAGTTGACCTGCCCCGCCCGCGCAACCGTAAACAGCTGGTCAGCCACCCCGACTACTATCGCTACCGGGAGACCCTGATCGGTTTTCTCGCCGATGCCGACCATTAGTCCGGTTGAATCGCCCCGGACTTTCCGTACTACAGCAACTTCTTAATTGGTGATCTCTATGTACCACCGGGGTTTGATACGGCCGAAGTCCCGGCGAATGTTGGATCTTAGGCCCTTCTTAGAATCCAGTACCTGTTCATGGCCACCTTCCCTGACAAACAAAACCCAGTGCCAGAATGGCTTGCCACGTTCCATTCGCCACTTGATGGCCAAAAGAGCTTTATCAGGCAAACGCTGCCATGACTCGAACGGTGTCTCTTCTGCAGCAAAGGAGACACCAGAATCGTCCAGGAGCTTGCGGACATACTCGGTATCGGACCAAAGCAAGCTGTCAGAGGCGTAAATTCCCAGAGCGCCAGCACGCCGTTTTGCCTCGGCATAGCTGAGACCGGCGAGCGCAGCGCAGGCGGCAATGCCGCAACCGGTTGTTTCCTCTTGAATGACGACTTTCATTCCATCACCAACAAACGGCGCGAGGTTGCCAGCGCGCAGCGACCCTAGGGAGCAAAATTAATGGGCTTATTAGCGCAGTTTTAGCCGGTAAGTTGAACCGTCAACTTGAACCCGAGCGCCTTTGCGACTTTAGCTACCGTCGAAAAGGTAGGATTACCATCTGGAGATAACGCCTTATAAAGTCCTTCACGGGTAAGCCCGGTATCTCTGGCAAGCTGGCTCATGTTTCTAGCGCGGGCAACAACTCCCAACGCATGAACAATAAAAGAGGGATCATCCCCCGCCTCTTCCAGCCAGGCTTCCAGGTACAACTGAATGTCTTCTTCGGTTTTAAGATGTTCTGCCGAATCCCAACGGGTAGTAGCAATAACCATAATTCACTCCTCGATCTGCTTGGCAATTTCTTTGGCCCGTGCAATATCTGCAGTTTGGGTGCTTTTATCACCGCCTGAAAGCAGTATGACTACAACGGCGCCTCGCTGTAGGAAATAGACTCTGTAGCCCGGACCGTAAAAGATGCGTCACTCACTAATACCTTCTCCTACCGGAGCCACATCGCCGAAGTTACCCATTTCAACTCTATCGATACGGGCCTGGATACGCGCCTTGGCTCTTCGGTCTTTTAAGCCCTCGAACCACTTGGTGAATAGTTCTGTTTTTCGGATTTCTATCACGTGTGAACTATAGTTAACATTATTGCAGTTATCAACAATGGTTCAGGACGCTATCGGTTTTTACCCTGCGCAAACGGCGGGTAGGCGTCACTTTGACGCATCGACAGCCAAGCCATGGATGGCCATAGCGGTCATTGGATCACACCTACGAGCATAATTTTCACGTTAAATCATATGGTTATTGATCAGATCAGGTGTTGACCGGTGCTTTTCGACAAGTTGTGGTCCGTTGTCTATCCGTGGCTTGAAGCTTGATGCTTATCAGCAAATAACCCACCTGCTGCAAGGCGGTTGCAGTTCTCTACGGCTCGTTGGTTATCTTCACGCCATTTCTTGCAGTTGTTTTGCCTGATCTCTGCCTTCAACGCACGCGCAAGGGTGCGGAAAGGTTTATGGCCTTTTTGGGAGCTTTTTCCTCAAATAGCTTGCGCATTCGAGCACCTTCGACATAGATGATGCGTAAAGAAAACCCGCATGCGCGGGCCGGCTAACCGGGTAGAGCCTCCCTAGTAGAGCGGGTGCACATCAAAGACCCCCTGCGGCGGAAACGGGGGCAGTTTGTCAGCCAGAGCGGCCGGCACCTTAAATCCCTGCGACAGCACCAGCGCAAAATCCCCTTCATCGTGGCGCGGGTTTTTAATTTCGTAATGGGTCGGATAGGGGTGGGTCACCACCTAGCCGTTACGTTGCGCAGTGACAGCCGCTCCCCATCCCTGTCCTGCAGGCGCGAAATTTATCTCCCGCTCACGCAAACCCACTTTCCTTAACCAACTAGCGTTCCGGAAAAGGTCAGGGTGCACGGCCGACCTAAAGGCCGATGACTCGACCTCTGTCGCTTTCTTTACCCGGGTGGAGGCGCGATTTCGGAAAACAGAGTTCAAATCGGCTGCCCTGGCCCAGTTCGCTGGTGATTTTCAGTTCGGCGTCATGGAGGGTGGCAATGTGTTTGACGATGGCCAGGCCCAGGCCTGTGCCGCCGGTGGCTCGGGATCGATCGGCATTGACCCGATAGAATCGCTCGGTAAGGCGATGCAGGTGCTCGGCTGGAATGCCTTCGCCGTTATCTTCCACGCTCAGGTGGCCACGGCCGCGATCGTCTTCGGTCCAGGTGAGGATGATCTCACTGCCCGGCGGGGTATGTTGCACGGCGTTGTATACCAGGTTGGACAGGGCGCTATGCAGCTCCTTTTCCGCGCCGCGCAAAAACACTCCCGTTTCCACACGAATAGACAGCCGATGGGTATCGTCCAGCCGCTCGGCGGCGGCCTTGACTTCCTCCAGCAGCTGATCGACGGCTATATCTGAGTCATCGGCGATTTGCTGCTGTCCATCGAGTACCGCCAGCGCCAGCATGTCAGCAATAATGTTCTGCATGCGCCGGGCCTGCTGACCCATCTGCTCCACCGGCTGTTGCCAGGCAGGCGGTAGGTTTTCTTCGTCAGCAACCATGGCTTCCAAATAACCACTGATCACCGTTAATGGTGTACGCAGTTCATGGGAGGCATTGGCGACAAAATCTCTGCGCACCTGCTCAAGGTGGCGCAGCTGAGTGATGTCGCGGATGACTAGCAGGCTGCGGTGGTCCCCATCACTCACTTTGATCAGCTGCAATTGTTGCTGATCATTTTCCGGGGCGGCCATGTCGGTGGTGACTGACAGTCCGGGGTCTTCAAACAGTTCGACAAATTTAGGATTACGCACCACATTGACTATGCGCTGGCCCAGGTCTCTATCGGTAAGGCCGAGCAAGCGGCCGGCCGGCAGATTAAACCACTGTATGTTGCCCTGTCGGTCAAAGGAAACCACCCCTTCGGGCAGGGAGGCACTGGACTCCTCAAACCGCTGAATCCTCTGCCGCAGCTGACGCTCCTGCTGCTCTCCTTGTCGGCGAATACGGTAGAGGTGGTCGAATATAGCGCCAAAAAAGCCTGCGGGCTCGCTGGCGTCTGCCCGATCTGGCTGGTTTAACAGCAGCATCAATCGGCGAAATTGCCAGAGCTGCCAGACCAGGTAGAGGGTAATCGGCACCAATGCCGGCAGCCAGCCCAGAGTGTCGAGCGACCAGGCCAGCAGCAATACGGCGAGTGCCAGGTAGAGTTCCGAGTACCATCGCTGGTTTAGCACGATTCCAGGTCAGTCGCGCTTTGAAAACCGGTAACCGGCACCACGCACCGTCTGCACCCGTTGATCATAGCCGAAGGGTTCGAGAGTCTCGCGCAGCCGACGGATATGCACATCCACGGTTCGCTCTTCGATATAGACGCTCTGCCCCCAGACCCGGTCGATCAACTCGCCGCGACTAAAGACCCGCTCGGGATGACTGAGAAAGAACTGTAGCAGGTTGTATTCGGTCGGTCCGAAGGCCAGTTCCTGATCGGCCACCGTCACCCGGTGACTTGCCGGATCCAGCATTAGTTCACCCACGGAAAGGGGCTCGCCAACGGCGTGAGGCGTGGTACGCCGCAGCACGGCTTTCACCCGCCCCAGTAGTTCGCGGGTAGAAAATGGCTTGCCCAGATAATCGTCGGCCCCGGCATCGAGGCCGGCAAGAATATCCTCTTCGGCATCGCGGGCGGTGAGCATGATAACTGGCAGATCCCGCGTCGTTGCCTGGCTGCGCAGGCGCCGACAGAATGAAACCCCGCTCTCTCCCGGCATCATCCAGTCGAGCAGTATCAGGTCGGGGGAGTGGTCGGCGATGACAATTTCCGCCGCCCGGGCATCCTCGGCCACCAGGGGCTCGTAGTTGGAACTGGTGAGGGCGAAGGTAAGCATGTCACGAATCGCCGGCTCGTCATCAACAATTAATATAGTTGCGCTCATAACCGCTAATTACAACAGTTCTCTGTTGCGATTTGATGACATTATCAAGTCCCCAATTAGCCCAGCGTTTGCTCAAACAGCGCCAGGGTGCGCTGCCAGGCCAGTTCAGCCGACGGCTGATCAAACGATGGGCGCTGATCGCAATTAAATCCATGCTCGGCGGGATACGTATAGACACTGGCGTCTGCCCGTGCCGACACCGCCTGAGTCACATTCTCCACCACCTCGGGCGGAATATGGGTATCCAGCTCACCAAAGTGGAACATGATCGGGCAGCTTATATCCGCCGCCTGATCGAGGTGGTCGCCGATACCGCCGCCGTAATAGGCCACTGCCGCGTCGGGGTCAAGCCGGGCGGCACTGAGATAAGTGTATAGCCCGCCCATGCAGAACCCCACCACGCCCACCCTGGCCATGCCCTGATCGCGCAGCCACTGCAGCGCAGCGGCCAGGTCAGCCACCACCTCGGCTTCGTTAAGCCCCTGCTTCAATCCAAAACCCACGCCGATGTCGGCCTCGTCGTAGCCGAGCTCGATATTCGCCTGCTGGCGGTGAAAAATATCCGGTGCCAACGCCAGATACCCCTGGGCGGCAAACCGATCACAAACATCGCGAATATGGCTGTTTACGCCAAAAATCTCCTGGATCACCACCAACCCGGCACGGCTGTCGCCCGGTGAGCCGGCGCAATAGGCGGAGAACTTCTCCCCCCCGGCGGTTATTTCGATATGTTGCTGGTTCTCCATCTACTCTCCTCCCCTTGGGCGGCCGCTATGACTTGTCAGCTCACACCCAAACAATGTTAACCGGCCCTAATCAAACACTATCTGGTCACCGGCAAATACCGGGCCGTCGACACAGACCCGCTTCATCGCCACCCCGTCGGCGGTGGTCACAGGGACCACACAACCGGCACAACCGCCCACGGCGCAGGCCATGTACTCTTCAAGCGAAAGCTGGCTCGGCAGGTCAAACTCCGCCGCCAGACTCTGCACGGCCTTCAACATGGGTGTGGGGCCACAGGCAAAAATCTCAACCAGTGACGGGCCAGGTCGGTGATAAACCCTTCAAAGCAGCCGGGAAACCCCTGGTTCGAGGCCAGTCGCGCGGGAATGCCCCAGTCATCGAGTAGCGGCATGGTGGCAATCACCTCGGCGGGCATTCCCTCGATCATAATTTGAGAGGGTTCAGGGGTAAATGGAAACGGCACCTCAGAGGCCAGCAACACCTGGGGACGATACTGCTTTTGCCGCCGCAGGGTTTCGGCCAGGTAAAGCATCGGCGGCATGCCGACACCGCCACCGAGCAGCAGCGGTCGCGAACGATCTTCATTCAGGCGAAACGGCTGACCGACGGGGCCGAGTAAATTGATCTCATCACCTGCCTGGCGTTGGGCCAACAGCCGGGTACCCGCCCCCATATTTTTATAAAGCAGGTCAATCCAGCCTTGTTGCGGCTCCACCCGCATCAGCGACAGGGGTCGGCGCAACATCATCGGCTGACCACAATCGACGTGGACAAACTGCCCCGGCTTTGCGCGCCGGGCAATCTCGGCCGCAGAGAGCCTGAGCAGATACTGATCACCGGCAAAGGCCTGCTGAGAAATCACCTCCGCCGGTGCAACCAGCAGGGTGTTACGGTGTGCCTGCCCGGCATTCATCGACGCGGCGACTCCAGGGTCGGAAACAGTCCCTGACCCGCCTCCAGCCGGTAGACCAGCTGCCCCTCCACCAGGGTGTGGGTCACCCGCCCCCGCAGGGGGCGACCGCCAAACGGTGAATTACGCCCGCCGCTATGCCACTGCCCGGGCTGCAATCTCCAGGTCAGCTCCGGATCGAGGATGCATATATCCGCCACAGCACCCTCGGTCAGTTGACCCAGCGAACCCTGCAACAATTTGGCGGGCGCGGCGGTGACCGCCGACAGGGCGCGGTTTAATGGCAATCGACGGCTACGGACCAGCTCCAGTAACAGCGGCAGCAAACTCTCTATTCCGGCGATGCCGGGCTCACTTTCCGCAAATGGCAGCAGTTCGGCCGCAGCGGTTTTCGGTGTGTGGTCACTACAGATGATTTCGATCACCGAATTACGCACCGCCTTACAGAGTGCGGTCCGGTCGGACACCCCGCGGATCGGCGGGCGGGTGTGGTAGCTGGTATCAAAACCGGTGATCTGCTCATCACTGAGCAGCAGATGATGGATGGCCACATCGGCACTGACCGGGAGACCGCTTTTCCGGGCGGCGGCCAGCAAGGGCACCGCCTCGGCGGTGGATAACCCGGCAAAGTGCATGCGCACCCCGGTTAACCGCGCCAGCGCCAGGTCTCGCCCCACGGCGGCCTCTTCGGCCGCTGAGGGGATACCGGTCAGGCCAAGACGCAGGCTGGTGGCCCCTTCATGCACACAGCCCTGCGCCAGACCGGGCACTTCGCAGTGGACTACTACCGGCAGATCAAAATTGGCGGCGTACTCAAGGGCGTTACGCATCATTTGTGAGCCCACCTGGGCGCGGCCATTGCCCATTAACTGACAGCCCGCCCGTTGCAAGGCGGCCATTTCGCTCAGCTGATTGCCCTGCAGCTGGCGCGTCAAGGCCCCCTGGGGAATTACCCGGCAAAGATTCAGGTCAGCACTACGTTGCTGCAACCGGTGCGCAGCGGCCGAGCTGTCCATCAGCTGCCCCTGTTCGGGGGCGGTCACCAGGGTGGTTACCCCGCCGGCCACCGCCGCCCGTAGTTCACTTGCCTCGACCAATCCCTCTTCGGCGGTGGATGAACGAACCCGCGCCCGCAGGTCAACCAGTCCCGGCAACACCCACTGCCCGGTTGCATCAACCTGGCGGGCGGTTTTAAACCCTCGGGGCACCCGGTCGATGGCCACCACCCTGCCATCGGCAATGGCCAGGTCAGCGACCCGGTCGATGCCGTTGGCCGGGTCAATAAAGCGCCCCCCGGATATCAGATAACGCTTGGGCATCATCCTTCCACCGACCAGCTACGGCTGAGTACCAGGC
>JAYNPV010000020.1:11219-20032 GCA_038113925.1 Gammaproteobacteria bacterium
GCCATACGAATGGCTATGCCGTTGGTCACCTGATCAAGAATCACCGAGCGGCCGCTTTCCAGTAGCGACGAGTCGATCTCAACCCCCCTGTTAACGGGTCCCGGGTGCATCACTATGGCCTCGGGAGCGGCCCACTGCAGCTGTTCTTCGGTGAGACCGTAGTGGCTGAAATATTCCCGGTCGGACGGTAATACACCCGCGTCCATCCGTTCGCGTTGCATGCGCAGCCCCATCACCACATCGACCCCCTGCAAGCCGGTACGAAGTTGGTGGTGAACTTGCGTGCCCGGCCCCCGAAAGGCTTCGGGGACCAGATTTTTCGGACCCACCAGATTAATTTGCTCTACCCCGAGGGTTTTCAGAATGTGGATCTGCGAACGGGCCACCCGGGAGTGCAGCAGGTCACCGACAATGGCAATCCGTAATCCATCCACCTGGCCCTTGTGCTGGCGGATGGTGTAGGCATCCAGCAACGCCTGGGTCGGGTGGGCGTGGCAACCATCCCCGGCGTTGACCACGCTCACGTGGGGGGCCACGTGGCGGGCTATCAGGTCTGCCGCACCGCTCTGGGAATGACGGACCACAAACAGATCGGCATGCATCGCCTGCAGTGTCTCAATGGTGTCTACCAGACTTTCGCCCTTGCTGGTGGCGGAGGTCGCCATATTGATGGCAGTGACGTCGGCGGAGAGACGATTGGCGGCGATTTCGAAAGTGGTTCGGGTGCGCGTTGAAGCCTCGAAAAACAGTAATACGATGGTTTTACCGCGCAGTACGGGGAGTTTTTTAACCGCGCCTGTGTCGGTCAGCGAGTCGGCGAGCAGAAAGATACGCTCGCAGGTTTCCCGGTGCAGCCCATCGGTGGTCAGCAGATGATGCAGCTCGCCGTCGGGCGTGTATTGCAGCTCACCAGGGCTGTTTGCGAGGCCTTGTGTGATCAAGCGTCTGCCTCCCTGATTTCAATTGAGAGTGGGTCGGGACCGATTAATTTTGCGCTCTGGCCCGCCGCCAACGCCAGTGGCTGACCGATAATATCGGCGCGGATAGGCAGCTCGTACCCGCCTCGATCGAGCAGCACCGCCAGTACCACCCTTGCCGGCCGGCCGTAATCATAAAGTTCATCCAGCGCGGCACGAATGGTACGACCGGTGTGCAACACGTCATCGACCAGCAGAATGGTGCGGCCATCAATGGTCACCGGCAGCTGGGTGACCGCCGTCTGTTGCGGCAGGCCACTCTTTAAGATGTCATCCCGGTGAAAACTGACATCCAGCTGGCCGCTGGACAATCCCAGCCGCCGGGCCAGGGCCTCAGCCACCCAGACCCCGCCGGTGTGAATGCCCACCACCAGGGCCGCTTCCCCTGCCAACAGGGATCGGCACGCCTCGGCCATCTGATCCAACAGCGGTTCGACCTTGATATCAGTCACACCCTGCCGCCTGCTGATCAATCCAGCTTTGCAATATCAACTGCGCCGCCAGCGCATCCAGGTGCGCCCCTTCCGTCGCTGCGCCGCCCTCGGCTAATAACATCCGCGCCTCGGCCGATGATAAATATTCATCGATCATCTCCACTTCACAGTGGTAGCGGGTAGCTAGCTGCTCGGCAAATTCACGAATCAGCGGTGTCAGCGAAGAATCGCTGCCGTCGGCATGACGGGAGATGCCGAGCACCATTTGCTGCGGTTGCCACTGCTCAACCAGGGCGGATATACGCTGCCAGTCGGGACCATGACCAAACACTCTCACCGTTTCCAGGGCACTGGCGGTACCGGTCACCAACTGGCCACTGGCCACCCCGATACGCTTGCGGCCGTAGTCAAATCCCAACAGCCGTTGGCTCAAGAGCGGACCTCAACCATGGCCCACATCGCTGGATAACTGGCTGGGGTTCACGCCGATAAGTGCCAGGGCTGCCTCCCAGCGCTTGCCCTGACTGGCATGGAATAATATGGTCTGATCAGCAGGCGCGGTGAGCCAGTCATTGCGCAGTATTTCAGCGTCGAGCTGACCCGGCCCCCAACCGGCATACCCGAGGCAGACAATAAAATCCTCCGGGCCTTCGCCGCCGGCAATCGCCTCAAGCACATCGGAAGAGCCGGTTATCCCGATCTCATCGTTAACCTGCAGGGTAGCCGCCCACTCGCCCACCGGTTGATGAACCACCAGGCAGCGCCCGGGATTAACCGGACCGCCAAGATAGACAGGAACGGCTCCAATCTCATCGGTCACCGGCGTGATTTTGGTTTGCAAGAAAACTTCGCCCAGCTCTATATTGGCTGGCTTATTGATCACCAGTCCTAATGCGCCCTGCTGATCATATTGACAGAGGTAACAAACACTACGGAAAAACGGCTCTTCGGTAAGGCCGGGCATTGCAATCAAAAACTGTCCGGTGAGATTGGTGTCTGCTTGCATGGCCGCTATTCTACCCCGCATCGTTGCAAAGCACAGCGAAAGCTGGCGTTGCCCCCGAGTCTGCGACCCCTCTAGTCACGGTCTGGTTCGGGTATCGATCGCTCAGCGCATGGCCACCGATTCTTCGGAAAATTGCCAGGTGCGCACAATCACCAGCAGCTCCGCCTCCCTGGTAATGGCGGTCGGTAAAGGGGCGAAGGGTCCGGCCAGGTTGACGACACGAATGGCGGCCTTATCAAGCACCGGATAACCCGACGAACGGCTGATTTCGACCTTGCTGACGCTGCCATCGGCACGGATCTCCACCGCCATCCGCAGGCTGCCTGATATGCCTGCTCGACGGGCCGCCTCCGGGTAGTTCATAGTGCCAACGCGCTCCACCTTGGCGCGCCAGGCTTCCATGTAGGCGGCGGGGGCATACTCTTTGGTAGCCGCACTGATTATTTTTCTGCGCGGCCGTTTCGCGGCGGCATTCTGCAGCTCGGCAAGCTGGGCCTGCAAGCGGGCAAATTGCCTGCTCTGACGCATTAAACTGGCTGTCGAAAGTTGTCGCCGCTCCTGCTTCTCCTCCTTCAGCTGGTTGGCCGCTACTTTATGGCTGGACGTTTGGTTGGCTGCCAGCAGCGGTTTTTCCGGTTGGGGCTGATGCGCTGTTTCGGTCAACTCGGCTACCGGTGCCTGCAGCGGCTGTTGCGCCACTACCGGGGTTTCGCCCTGTAAAACGGTGGTCGGCTTGGCCGGGACATCACTCTCACCGCCGCCCCGCTGATTAGCCTGGGCCAGAAAATCTTCCTGGTCGGGCGGCTGATCGTCGCTCATCGGCACCAGGGTAATATCGAGACTGGGCTGTTGTAGGGTCACCCCACTGAGCGACAGATCAAACTGTAATCCCAGCAGCAACACCAGATGCACTGCCAGGGCGTAGAGCAGCGTCGACAACAACCGGTCTTTGGGGCCTACCAGCGGACTATCTACCGTTGCCAGCCCGTAGGGGTCCGCCGCCGTTGCTGGGTTGTGCATAGTGTTAACTGGCCCTAGCCAAGCTTCTGTTCAAGCAGGTCAAAAAATGTTCCGGCAATATTGAGTTCACACTGTTGATCAAGTTCCCGCACACAGGTCGGGCTGGTGACATTAATCTCGGTGAGGTAATCGCCGATCACGTCAAGGCCCACAAACAGCAACCCTTTTTCGTTGAGCGATGGGGCCACCTCGTTCACGATCCAGCGGTCGCGCTCGGACAGCGGCTGGGCGACGCCGCGACCGCCAGCGGCCAGGTTACCCCGGGTCTCTCCTGTGGCGGGAATCCGCGCCAACGCAAACGGCACTGGCTCACCACCAATCACCAGGATACGTTTGTCACCGGCGGTAATCTCTGGCACGAAGCGCTGCGCCATTATCGAACCGGTGCCGTGACCGGTCATGGTTTCGATCACCACGCCTATGTTGGGGTCGCCAGTGCGTAGCCGAAAAATCGAGGCGCCGCCCATCAGGTTGAGCGGTTTCAGAATAATATCTTCCTGCTCAGCGAGAAAATCGCGAATACGCTGGGGGCTGCTGGTAACCAGTGTCGGGGCCATGCAGTGGCTGAACCCGGCGGTAAACATCTTTTCATTCACCGCTCGCAAGGCAAACGGCGGGTTGGCCACCATGACGCCGGCGGCGGCGATACGATCCAGCATCCAGGTGGCATAGAGGTATTCGTCATCCACCGGCGGATCCTTGCGCATTAATACCAGATCGACATCAGCAAACGCGTCATCGACCTGGTCAATGATTCGAAACCACTGGTCGTTATCATCAAAGACCTCAATGATCTGGCGACGGGCGGAGACCACGCCGTCACGCATATACATATCTGACTGCTGCAGATATTCCAGCCGCCAGCCACGCCGCTGCGCCTCCAGCATCATCGCCAGGCTGGTGTCCTTGTAGGGGGTGATCTGCTCTATCGGGTCCATGATGACCGCGACCGTACGCTGGGCAGACGAACTCATCTGCGGGTTCTCCTTAGGTTTTAATGAGTGGCGGCTATTCTGGGGATTCCGGCGGTGACAGTAAATCTATCTGGAAAAAAATGTTTTTCTCGCAGACGCCCCGGTGGCGGACTCGTTGAGTGATCAGAGACCGGTGGTTTTACCGGCGATAAGGTCAAGTAGGAAGAAGTCATTCGCCGCGGGTGGTGACGCGGCGACCAGTACCATGACCACAGAACCCAAATCAGTACTGCCCGGATACTCGTGAAAATAGCCCCTCCTCAACCTATCACCCAATAATCAATCGACCCAAGGGCGTCGCCTTTTACTCATCCTTTTCATTCCCCGGTTCTGGGTTATTGCCGGAAATCGAGCGGTCGGGTTTGATCTACATCAGGATCACAGCCGCTATGAGCGCACCAGGCGCCGCCCAGATCCGAAGTTGACCCATATCAGCTGCGGGCCGCTGGCCAGGCGGTATGGTTCTGCACGATCAAAACACCCCTGAAAAAAACTGTTTACATTGATTCTGGAGGATTTTTCATGAGTACTGCAGCAGAGACCCTAACTACAGATTATCTGATCGATGTCCAGGCCCCCTGGCTCAACCACCTGAAAAATGACATCCTCGAACCGGTTGCCGGACTGGCATTGCACCACCCGGTATTCCTCAGAATTAAAGCGGGTGAGCTGCCCAAAGAAAAAATAGCGCGCCTGTTGACTGAGCTCTGCTGGGTGATTACCGGCTTTCCTGAGTATGTTTCCGCGCTGGCTTCTCGCTGCCCGAAAAATGATCACCAGGTTAAAGCGGCTTTACTGGAAAATGCCTACATCGAACGCGACCACCCTTTTATGCTGGCGACTGCGGTCACCGCGATGGGCGGAGATGGCGAGGCTGTCCTGAAGGGGCCGGACTGGGGTAGTATTGAATTTAGCGACACTATTCACAGCCTGCGGATGACAATTGAAGCCTACGTGTTTCACCGCCCCTGGATCGAAGGCATGGCGGCTTGTGCCGTCGGGGTGGAGAGTGTCGTGCCGGCCATATTTGGGCCCATCGGCAAGGCCTGTATAGAGCACTATGGATTGGACGCGGCGGATGCCGAGTGGTTTGAAATCCATGGCGGCGAGGTCGAAATGGAGCACGGCAACGAAGGTTTACGCGTGTTGGAAAAATACGTTGCTGACGATGACCTGGAGACCCAGGCAGCCTGTATCGCGGCAGCCAATCTGATCGCCAAGGGCGTCGGTATCGGTATTTTTAATGAAGTAGCCACCTGGTAATTTTGTATGGGAAGAATACGAGTCGTTGACCATTGTGACTGGCGCATGGCGATGCCTGACTCTTCGCTGATGGCCCTGTTAATCGGCAAGGGCGTACCGCTGGCGACTTCCTGCGGCCTCGGCAATTGTGGCACCGATATGGTGCTGATAGTGAGCGGGGCAGAAAACCTCTCTCCCATTGGCACCACGGAAGCGCGGACGTTGGCGGAAATGGAAGCCCCTGACAATGCCAGGCTCGCCTGTATGGCCCGGCTGGTCGACGGTGATATCGAGCTGGAAGTTCCCGAAGATAGTCTGGCTGCGTAAAGCTCCCTCACTAGCCACTGAGTTGGCGCTTAGAAACTGAGATTAAAGGCCCGGGTAATCGGGCCTTTATTTTGGGGGGAACCTGGTTATTCCAAATTAACCCCACGAGAGTCGCTGACAAGGATTGTAGGAGCGACTTCCGTCGCGACAGCCACTGGTTCTAACGCCCCGCAGTCGCGCCTGTAGTCGCGCCTACAGAAATCTGACCTGGCCCTAGCTCCCCCAGTCACCGGCCTGTGCCTGCAGCAAGGCCAGGGCTGCCAGCGGCGCTGTTTCGGTGCGCAACACCCGCGGGCCGAGCCGAGCCGGGCGATACCCACTGTGACTGGCTAACTGGTATTCCTGATCGGTGAAGCCGCCCTCGGGGCCTACCAGCAGTTCGACTTTTGTGACCGCTGGAGCGACCTGCAGACACTCACTGGCTCGTGGGTCAAGAATAATTCGTTCGGTGTCACTGTCACCCGCGACCCGGTCGCCAAGTGTGACCGCCGATCGCAACGGCGGTATCCGGGTTCGTCCACTCTGCTCACAGGCCGCAATAATCAGCTTGCGCCAACGACCTTCGCGCTGGTCAGATTTTTGTTGAGTCAGCTTTACCTGGGTGCGCTCGGTGAGCAGGGGCACGATTTCGCTCACCCCCAGCTCCACCGCTTTGCGAATGGCCCATTCGGTGCGGTCGCCTTTACCAAGGGCCTGCACCAGCCGGGTGTGCAGGGCTGACTCGCGGTCGGCGGGGATAAATTCGATAATTTCCATTTGTACCTGACGCCGGTTTGCCGACTGCAGGCAAGCCCGATATTCGCCGCCCTGACCATTAAAAAGCACGATCAAATCGCCAATTTTCAGTCGTAATACGGTGACTGCGTGACGGGCAGCCGCTTCCGGCAACTCAATCGAGTCGCCCTCGGTGAGCGGCACATCTACGAAGAGGCGAATATCACGCATTACCGATTCCCCGGTGGCGGGAACGAGATCAAACCGGAGCTACCCGTTCAGCGGTCGGTTAAACCCAGTTCGGTCCAGAGCCGTTGGCAGGGTTCCAGCCGGTTCATGCTGTAAAAATGCAATCCGGGGGCACCCTGGTCGAGTAATCGCTGGCAAAGCTGGAGGGTGACTTCGTGGCCAAAATCGCGCAGCGCTGGCAGATCATCGCCGAAAGCTTCCAGCTTTTGCCGAATCCAGCGTGGGATCTCCGCCCCGCATGCGTCTGAAAAGCGGGCCAGCTGGGTGTAATTGGTGATCGGCATGATGCCCGGCACCACGGGGACGTCCACCCCGAGCTTTTCGATACTATCGATAAAACCGAAATAGGCATCAGCATTATAGAAATACTGCGTAATGGCAGCGTCGGCACCAGCCTCGACCTTACGCTTAAAGTTCAACAGATCCTTTTCCGCGCTGTCAGCCTGGGGATGAAACTCGGGATAGGCGGCCACTTCTATGTGAAATTCATCGTTCCATTGCTGGCGCAAAAATGCCACCAGGTCATTGGCGTAGGCAAAATCCCCGCTGCCGTAACCGGCACCGGACGGCAGATCACCGCGCAACGCGACCAGGTTTTTCACCCCCATCTGCTGATAACCCTCAATCAGGGCGATAATCTCTTCGCGGGTGGAACCGATGCACGAAATATGCGGAGCGACAGCTATCGCCCCTTCTTCGCTTATTTCGCGCACGGTCTCAATGGTACCGTCGCGGGTACTCCCGCCAGCACCGAAGGTGACCGAAAAATAGTCCGGAGCCAACTGCGCAAACTGACTGCGCACCTGACGAACTTTTTCGGCACCCTCAGGGGTTTTAGCAGGGAAAAATTCCAGACTAAAACGCCGTTCCTTATCACCTTGACTCTTCATCGCCGTTAATCGTCGGATTTAGTAGCGATAGTGTTCCGGCTTGAAGGGTCCGTCCACCGACAGTGACAGATAATCGGCCTGCTCACGGGTCAGCGTGGTCAGCTCTACTCCGAGTTGGGCCAGATGACTGCGGGCCACTTTCTCATCCAGGTGCTTGGGCAGCACATAGACTTCATTTTTGTAGTTGTCACCGTTCCGCCAAAGTTCGATCTGCGCCAGCACCTGATTGGTAAAAGAGTTGGACATAACAAAACTCGGGTGTCCGGTCGCACAACCGAGGTTCACCAGCCGCCCTTCTGCCAGGATGATCAGTCGCTTGCCATCCGGGAGTATCACGTGGTCAACCTGCGGCTTTATGTTCTCCCAGGTGTACTGGCGCAGGGAGGCAATATCGATCTCGGAATCAAAATGGCCGATGTTGCAGATAATGGCCTGGTCCTTCATCGCCAGCATGTGATCGTGGGTTATCACATCGATATTGCCGGTGGTGGTAACAAAAATATTGCCCTCGCTGGCGGCGGTTTCCATGGTGACGACGCGAAAACCTTCCATCGCCGCCTGCAACGCACAGATGGGATCAATCTCGGTAATCCAGACGGTAGCACCCAAGCCTTTTAGCGACTGTGCACAGCCTTTACCCACGTCACCATAACCGCAGACCACGGCGATCTTGCCGGCAATCATCACGTCCGTGGCGCGCTTGATCCCGTCAACCAGCGATTCACGGCAACCATATAGATTATCGAATTTGGATTTGGTCACCGAGTCGTTAACGTTGATGGCGGGGACTTTCAAACTGCCCTCTTTCACCATTTCGTAGAGACGATGAACGCCGGTGGTGGTTTCTTCTGACAGACCGCAGACATCATCCAGCAATTCTGGAAATTTCTCGTGCATCATCTTGGTGAGGTCGCCGCCATCATCAAGAATAATATTGGGTCGCCAGCCATTCGGACCGACGATGGTCTGCTCAATGCACC
>JAYNPV010000021.1:0-6160 GCA_038113925.1 Gammaproteobacteria bacterium
GGACCGGGCTGCAGGAGCTCGGCGAGCAGTTTGGGATATCCGCAGAGCGCGTTCGCCAGATTGAAAGCCAGGCACTGAAAAAACTGCGGGGCTCACTGGTCGATGGGTGAGCCGTCCATCCCCGATAGTCCACAAAAAAGCCGAGATAATCCTCTCGGCTTTTTTTCACTACTTAAGGAAATTCTCTGGTCCTTCCTGGGCGTTCGCAGCAGTTTGGGCTATGAGCAGACTTTTGCCAGGGCGAGACCGCGGGACATTATTCTGGTAGGCCTGTTTGCCACTCTGGTGTTTGTGCTAACGCTGGTGGGTGCAGCCTTTCTGGCCATTAACATGATAACCGGTTGAGTTTCACCGGCTTGCCGATGGACCACCCCAAACCCGTCAGATTTAGGGTGTTTCAATGATTCGCACCCCCATCAATCTTTGGCGGCTGCGCGGTTCGGGCTAAACCAGATAGTGATCCACCAGCATCACCGAGAATATCAGCATTAAGTAAGTAATCGAATAGCGAAAAGTGGCCATCGCCACGGCGTCATCACCGCCACGATACAGCTGAATCGCCCACCAGAGAAACCGCAGCCCCAGCAGGATCGCGCCAACCAGATATATTTCACCAGAAAGACCAAACACAAACGGCAGCAGCGAAACCAGCAACAGCAGAATGGTATAGAGCAGAATATGCAGGCGGGTAAATTCAACGCCGTGGGTCACCGGCAGCATAGGCACTGCGGCTAGTGAATACTCCTCCCGCCGGGCAATGGCCAGTGCCCAGAAATGGGGTGGCGTCCAGATAAAAATAATGATCACCAGCAGCAGCGCTTCGGCGTCTAACTGACCGGTCACCGCTACCCAGCCCAACGCAGGCGGCGCGGCACCGGCGATGCCGCCAATAACAATGTTCTGCGGGGTGGCCCGTTTCAGATAGACGGTGTAGACCACCGCATACCCGATCAAAGACAAAAAAGTCAGCACGGCGGTTAACGGATTGATCAGCAACGCCAGCATCGCCAGGCCGGCCACGCCAATACACCCGGCGAACAGTAGCGCCTGAGCCGCGGGTATCTGTCCCTGGGGCAAAGGTCTGGATTGGGTTCGCGCCATTAACGCATCGGCTTTGGCATCGATCACCTGATTGATGGCCGCCGCTGAAGCCGCCGCCAGAAAAATACCCAGATTCCCCCAGAACAAGGTGTGCAGCGGCACGGCTCCAGGCACCGCCATATACATTCCGATGACCGCGGTAAAACAGATCAGCGCGACGACTCGCGGCTTACACAGTGCCAGAAAGCTTCGCCATCGCGGCAGTTCGTTAGTCTGGTCCATAATTACACCTTCCATCACCCGTCTCTTGCCTCGGAAAAAGCCAGGTAAACAAGCGTGATCACGCTAAGCAGCAACAGTGCTGCGACCCCATTATGGGCAACCGCTACGGGCAGAGGCAGGTAAAACCAGATATTGGCCAGCCCCAGAGAAAACTGAACCGCCAAGATCAGCGCAGTGACCAGCACACAGCGACGCAGCAGGCCGTTTGCACTCGCATTAAACAGCATTACCACCCCGGTTCCAATCACCGCCAGGGTAACCAGCGCGCCGATCCGATGGGTAAAATGGATGGCAACGCGGGCGCGACTGTCTAATATCCCGCCTTCATAATCGATACCGAGGCCATGCCAGGGTTTGAAACCACTAGCAAAATCCATCGGCGGCAACCAAAGGCCATTACATTTGGGCAGTCCCACGCAGGCCAGGGCGGCATAATTGGTGCTCGTCCAACCACCCAGAAGAATTTGCACCAATAGCACCGCGAGCATTACCAGGGTGAATTTTCGCTGCGAGGCACTAATAATCACTCCCTGAAAACGACCACTGCGTTGTAACACCAGTAACCACAATAGTGACACGGTCGCCATCCCGCCCAGCAGGTGAGCTGAAACAATAAATGGTTTGACCAAGAGCGTAACGGTCCACATCCCCAGAAGCGCTTGAAAGATCACCAGCGCAAGCAATCCGCTGGCGAATATTCGCTCCCCTGCCTGTTGAACACTGCCTCTCCACGCCTGTACAAAAATAACCAGAATGATTAATCCGAGTATGCCCGCTGCGTAACGATGAACCATCTCTTTCCAGGCTTTTCCTGTGTCCACCGGCCGCTCGGGATAAGCGCTATTAGCAGCACTCACCTCCTGCTCACTATCAGGCACACCGATATGGCCGTAGCAGCCCGGCCAGTCAGGGCAGCCCAGACCGGCATCCGAGAGCCGGGTATAAGCCCCTAGCACCACCACTACCAGCGCTATCAGGGTGGCTATTAACGGTAACCCCAGTCTCATCCCAACACCGAGTTTTTGATCAAAAAGCCAATTTCCTTCAGCAACGGCTTACCTTCAAAACTGAGCGGATAACGCATCATCACATTACCCATTGGGTCAATCAGATAGAGAGCTGTTTCCGCGTCAGGCGGCAACTGTGACCAGAGCGGTGCAAGCTGTTCGGCGGTACCGCTATAGAGATTCAGCGCCGGATGGCGGGCAGGATCATCGAGTGGCAGCGACACCTGATCCTGTGTGGTCTGCCAGAGCACCACGCGTTGTAACTTGGTCATATCCTTGGCTAAAGCAGTACGCACCTGTCGCGTGTCATGTATCAGTTTCTCGCATGGTTGGTCACAGCTCCCGGTTAGCGGATAAAGCAGCGTCCAGATGCCCTGAAAATCACCCAGGCCCACTTGCTGAGTGGTCAGTTCAAACTCCTCCAGGGTAATTACTGGCTGGACGAGTTCTCCGTAGCTGTCAGCTTCAAGCTCAATAAAGCCGGATCCATACCTGACAAAAAGCCAGGCACAAACCATCGGCCCGAAGAACAGCAGCGCAAGCAGCACCAGCCTCATTCGGGATCGCGCGATCTGCTCCGCCGTGGGTTGATCAGTCAATTTCACCATCTCCTGTTTTTTGCAGCCCAGCCAAAATCATTACCACCACCAGCGCAATCGATAACCCAAACCACTGCACGGCATACCCGTAATGGCGTTCGGGGCCCACAACCGTCACCGGCCAATCCTGCTTTAACGTGCTGTCGATGTCACTGGAGGCGAGCACCCAGCGCTCCGACAAGACGAACCCGGTCAATCTGGTAAGTTGCTCCAGATCGATACGCTGAATCAGTTCGGGCCAGCGGTCAAACTGTTCCGTTTTCAATATCATGGTGTCAGTGGGCACCGACCGAACTTCCCCGCTCACCGCCACCGACCCTTCCGGGGTCTGATGTTTTGGCAGCGGATAACGATATTGGCCCAGCGGTAACCAGCCACGGTTAATCAGCACCGGATGATCGAACCCGGTGGGGCGAAACAGGGAAATGACATTAAAGCCCACTCGACCCTGATAGTAACGATTATCCAGAAGCGTGGTAAAACCGGGTAGGTATTCACCTTCCAGCCTCACCCGGGTTTGGGGGGGCAGCCGCGACAGCTGCTCGGCGGAGGATACTTGTCGGGCCGGAAGTTCATCTGCCATCTTCTGCTCGATCAGTAGCGCCGATTTGTACTCCGCCCTTTGCAACTGCCAGAATCCCAGACGCAGAAGTATCGGCAAACAGATCAGCAACACCAGGAGACCGGGCCAGCTAATGGCTAGCCGACGCTGGCCAACCGGTATCCGCCACACCAACTATCTGCACCTGTAGAGATGGGGAATGTAGATATACAATGTCAAAAAGGAGCCCATCCAGACCATGTTTAAACTGTTTATTATTGCTGCATTAATTGCCGTCGTGCTACAGATGGCGTTGGGATTAAAGGCCATGTATCGCGAAGAGAGCAGCAAGGAGGATATGGTTAAAGCGCTGACCTGGCGGGTAGGGATCTCGCTGGGACTGTTTTTTATGCTAATTCTTGGGTCCCAACTCGGGTGGATCACGCCAAACTAACATAAAGCCGGAACCTCTATTCAGCAGAGGTTCCGGCAGGCTAACTCTTATTACTCGAGCAGACCAAATCCGCTCACATTACACCCAGTAAATAAACACAAACAGGATCAACCAGACCACATCCACAAAATGCCAATACCAGGCGACGCCTTCAAAGGCAAAGTGATGCTCCGGCGTAAAATGCCCTTTGATGGACCGCGCAAGGATCACCACCAGCATTAGCACCCCCAGGGTCACGTGGGCACCATGGAAACCGGTCATTAAATAAAACAGTGATCCGTATATGCCCGAGTTAAAGGTCAGCGACAGGTCGCCCATGGCGTGACCATACTCCAGCACCTGCAGGACCATGAAGATTGCACCCAGAATCACCGTAAGCGCCAGACCGGCAATCAGCTGTCCCCGGTTCTTTTTAAACAACCCCCAGTGCGCCCAGGTCAGGGTCGCACCACTGGTTAACAGCAAAGCGGTATTAATGGCGGGCACGCCCCAGGCACCGACTATTCCGGTGGCGGGGGTAAAGCCTTCAGTTGACGGAATGGACATGGGTGACCAGAGACCTTCAAAAAGTGGCCAGAGCAATTGATGAGTCATTGCATTATTGCCTTCACCCGACAGCCAGGGTAGTACCAGCACTCTCACATAAAAGAGGGCGCCAAAAAAAGCCGCAAAAAACATCACTTCAGAAAAAATAAACCAGCCCATTCCCATGCGGTAGGTCCGGTCCATCTGCGCACTGTTGAGACCGGCTTCGCTTTCGCGGATGACATGCCCCATCCACATCCAGATGGTGACGGCAGTAAGCGCCCCCCCCACCGCCATAACCACGCCGCCTGCTGATCCACCGTGCAGAGACAGGGCAAACCCGAAAACAGTCAGCGCCAAACCCACCGCCAACACGACTGGCTGACGAGTCTCTTCCGGGACGTAATAGCTACCTTCAGCTCCAGACATCTTCCATTACTCCAATTCGGTTTACCAATTCAATAAACTGCTTACTTTATCCGTTGGCCGACGGGGTCCATTCAATCCGTCAGACGGCCGGCCCATGCTGATGTTGACTATGATCCATCTCCATCGATTCACCCCCGGACTGCTTCACCGCCCCGTCTTCATCCAGCGCGTAAAAAGTGTAGGAGAGGGTGACCTCATTAATCGCCCTGTCTATCTTCGGGTCAATGCGAAACTGCACCATCATCGCCTTGCTCTCTCCCGCGTTGAGCGTTTGCCGGGTAAAACAGAAGCACTCGATCTTGGAAAAATGTTTGGCGGCCGGGCTGGGCACGACGCTGGGTACTGCCTGGCCAGTAACCGTCTGCTCTGCCTTATTCTGCGCGTGATAATAAATCTCGGTAAGCGCTCCAGGATGCACCTCAACCGACTTCACCAGGGGACGAAACTCCCACGGCAATTCACTGTTAGTGGTACCCAGAAACTCCACCTTAATCAGCCGGGTCTCGTCTACCTGGTCGGCACTTGCGGTCGCTGCCTGCTCCAGGGAACTGGATTGGCCATTGATCCCGGTGACATCACAAAGGATGTTGTAAATAGGGATCAGGGCATACCCAAACCCGAACATCAGCACCGCTGCAGCCGTCAGCCGCAGGGCAGTACGTTTGATATTGCGCTCAGACATCCTCGGGATCAGTCAATCCGTGGAGGCGTCGTATGGGTATGGAAAGGTGCCGGTGACGGCAGCTTCCATTCAAGACCCTGGGCACCTTCCCAGACCTGATCAGTTGCCTTTTCACCGCCGCGGATCGCCTTGACGACAATATAAACAAACAGCAACTGGGAAAGGCCATAGGCGAATCCGCCAAGACTGATAATCATATTGAAATCGGCAAACTGTAACGGGTAGTCAGGCACACGGCGCGGCATACCCGCCAGACCGACAAAGTGTTGTGGAAAAAACAGCACATTGACGGAAATCGCCGAGAGCCAGAAGTGAATTTTGGCCAGCTTTTCGTCGTACATGTTTCCGCACCATTTGGGCAACCAGTAATAGGTCCCCGCCATCAGTGCAAAAACAGCACCCGGCACCAGTACATAGTGGAAATGGGCGACGATAAAATAGGTCGAGTGATACTGTAAGTCAGCCGGCCCCATGGACATCATCAATCCGGTCAGCCCACCTATGGTAAACAGAAATACGAAGGCGATCGAAAACAGCATGGGGGTTTCAAAGGTCATCGACCCGCGCCACATGGTGGCCACCCAGTTAAATATCTTCACC
>JAYNPV010000021.1:6170-10348 GCA_038113925.1 Gammaproteobacteria bacterium
CATGGTGGCGTACATAAAGTAAAGCTCACCTGCCAGCGGCATACCGGTGGCAAACATATGATGGCCCCAGACAATAAACGAGAGAAAGGCAATCGCCCCGGTGGCGTAAACCATGGAGGCATAGCCAAACAGCCGCTTACGGGTAAAGGTTGGCAAAATTTCAGAGATCACGCCAAACGATGGCAGGATCATGATGTAAACCTCGGGATGGCCGAAGAACCAGAAAATGTGCTGAAACATCACTGGATCGCCGCCGCCCGCAGCATCAAAAAATGCGGTGCCAAAATTCCGGTCGGTTAGCATCATGGTCACCGCACCGGCCAACACCGGCATAACGGCGATCAGCAGAAAGGCAGTGATCAGCCAGGTCCAGACAAACATCGGCATTTTCATCAGCGTCATGCCGGGGGCGCGAAGATTGACTATGGTCGCGATTACGTTAATTGCGCCCATGATCGATGAGACACCCAGCAGATGCACACCAAATATAAAAAAGTCGGTGGTGTCCGGAGCAAAGGTGGTGGAAAGAGGCGCATAAAAGGTCCAACCGAAAGCCGGGGCGTTACCCTCCATAAAAAAGGTACTTACCAGCACCAACAACGCCGCCGGTAGCAACCAGAAGCTAAGCAGGTTCATGCGCGGCATTGCCATGTCGGGCGCGCCCACCATCAGTGGAATCATCCAGTTCGCAAACCCCACCCAGGCGGGCATGATTGCGCCAAACACCATGACCAGACCATGCATGGTGAACATACGGTTAAACCAGTCAGGGTCCAATAACTGCAGACCAGGCTGAAAAAGTTCTGCCCGGATTGCCATGGCAAAGGCGCCACCGAGGAAAAACATCGCCAGCGCCGTCCACAGATACATGGTGCCGATATCTTTGTGGTTGGTCGCAAAAAGCCACCGGGCTATCCCTTTGGCGGGACCGTGGTGATGGTGTTCAGCTTCAACTGCTGTTGCGGTTGTACTCATCTAAATCGTCTCCAAAAAAACGCCGGGGCAGAGCCTTAGCGGGCTGCCTTAACATCAGCCGGTTGCACCATATCGCCCATATCATTACCAAATGCATTGCGTTGATAAGTCACCACTGCTGCCAGCTCAACGTCATTAAGCTGGGCGGCAAACGCCTGCATGGCGGTACCCGGCACACCGTTCATCGCCTGATCGAGGTGACCTTCAATCGGTCCGGTGGAAACCGGGCCGCCGGCGATGGGGGGAAACGCCGGCGGGATGCCCTGGCCATTGGCCTGATGGCAAGCCACGCAAGCCCGCATGTAAACCTCTTCGCCTTTTTCCATTAACTCGGCCATGGCCCATTCCCGGTCGCCGCTGGCAGCCGCTGCGGCGATTGCGCTTTTCTGCTCGGCCACCCAGGCATCGTAATCTTCCTGGGCCTTCACCTCGACGACTATCGGCATAAATCCGTGATCAATGCCGCACAGCTCGGTGCACTGACCGCGATATACACCGGGTTCGTCAACACGGGTCCAGCCTTCATTAACAAAACCCGGGATAGCGTCCTGCTTCCAACCAAATTCGGGCACCCACCAGGAGTGGATAACATCATTAGCGGTGATCAAAAAACGAACTTTTTTTCCTGCAGGAATCACCAGACGGTTGTCGACCTCCAACAGATAGTTCTCCACTCCGGTGGGATCGCCGTTGATATGATCGCGACTGGCTGCGTCAAGATTACTGAAAAAGTCCAGTTCTTCATCGAGATACTTGTATTGCCATTTCCACTGGTATCCGATCACCTGAATACTCATATCAGACGCAGAGTTATCTTCAATATCAATAAATGCGAATGTTGCCGGAATGGCCATGACCACCAGAATCAAGGTGGGAATAATGGTCCAGATAATTTCCACGGCGGTGCTTTCGTGAAATTGGGCCGGCACCGCACCCTTCGATTTACGGTGGTTGATAATGGAGTAGATCATCACCGCAAACACACCAACACCGATGACCACACAAATCCATAGCAACATCATGTGGATATCAAAAACGGTGCGACTGATGTCGGTAACCCCTTCAGGGAGGTTCATTCCCCAATCAGCCTTTACCACCTGTGAAACGCACAACGCCGGAATCGCCGCACCCAGCCAGGCCAGGCACCGTGCTATTCCATTCCCGTTAGCTGACATCAAAAAAATCTCCTTAAAAACCTGTTTTGCTTTCTTCAAGATCGTCTTGTCACAGGCGTCACTATTAGCACCGCGCAAGCTACATGAGTGGTAAAACCCGGCTCCGGCCCTGACCGGGCTTTATTCCCAGGAAAATCGCGCGCCAATATACCGAAAACGGCCAGAAACCGCCATGGATTAAGCCACAAATTCATCGAAGACTGCGACAAATTGACACACGTCAAACTATCGACGGGGATATTAATTTTCGCCCTGAACCAGGCCACATCAGCGCACGCCAATGCGCCGACCCGAACTCAGGATATCAGCAGGTAATCACTCACCTGGCCGGCATTATCCAGCCGTGGAACCACGCCTAAACAGGGCGCGGGCAGGGCTCTCTCCAGCGCGCTTACCGTGGCCCGCTCCACCTCGACAGCGTCCGGGCTATTGGCAACCCAACCGATTAATTCAAGACCGCTTGCCTGAATCGATTCCGCGCTGAGCCGGGCATGGTTGAGACAACCGAGACGAACATTCACCACCAGCAACACCGGCAGCGCCAGCTGCGCCGCCATGGCCGCCACGTCGTAACTGCCTGCCAAGGGTACCCGCCAGCCGCCTACCCCCTCGACTACGACCGCATCGGCGACTGAATCCAACGCCCGATAGCAGCGCAGAATATGCGCCGGGTCGATGGTAACTCCCGCCTGGGTGGCGGCATATTCAGGGGCAACGGGCGGCTCAAAGGCGTAGGGATTGACCAGCTCATAGTCTGGGGTGCGTGTCGCCGCCTGTTGCAACAACAGAGCATCGTCGCTACGCAAGCCATCGCGGGTGAGGCGACAGCCACTGGCAACCGGCTTCATCCCCACTACCTGCTTACCCGATCGCGCCAACAGACGAATCAGGCCGTGGCTTATCCAGCTCTTGCCGACCTCGGTATCGGTCCCCGTGACAAACAGGCTAGTCATTATTTATTCCGTCGATGCCATTTAATCGGCGCCTCGACCACCTGATCATCCCTGCGCCCTGCAGGTATATCCAGCAGACCTTTGCCCTCTGCCAGGGAAACCGGCTCCCGAACCCAGCCGTGGGCATAAAACACCTCATAAGTGGCGGGTAGCCGACCCTCGCGGCGAAATTGCTCGTAAGCCTGTTCCAGACGTTGCCAGCGCCGGCGGCTGGTTACCCCCCGTAGCCGCCCTCGGGTCACATTATGGGCACCAATAGCTTTGATATCTCGCGCCAGATCTCGCAAGCTGCTGTAGGTCATGGTGATTTTATCGACATCCAGCACCGGGGATTCAAAGCCCGCCCGCACCATGGCATCACCCACATCGTGCATATCAAAGAATCCGTTAACCCGGCTGTTACCATCCACCTCAGAGGAGGCCTGGCGCATTTCATACAGGGTATCCGGACCCAGCGAACTAAACAGTATTAATCCTCCCGGCTTGAGCACCCGTCGACACTCCCGCAACACCTGATCCAGATCCAGACTCCACTGCAGCGTCAGGCTGCTGTAGACAAGATCCACCGAATTGTCCACAAGGGGCAACCGGTGAGCATCCATGACCAGATAGGGTTTTCTCTGCCACCAACGACGCCGCCTCCGGGCTAGACGCACCATCTGCTCAGCAAAGTCGCCGCCGATTACCCTGGCACGGGTAAACCGCTTAGCCAGCTGCACCACCCCCAGACCGGTTCCGCAGCCCAGATCAAGCACCCGATGCGGGGCGATGCGAATCGGATCAAGTTTCTGTAGTGTGCGTCGCTGCACCTCCTGCTGCAGTACCGCAGGCTCATCGTAACTATGGGCGGCGCGAGTAAATGAGCGCCGCGCCTGCTGCAGCTCGGGCAACCCCGACTGTTCGTCAATGGCCATTCACTTGTCCGGTTAGTGCTTTGGGCAGGCTACCGAGGGCGTCAATCAGCCGGTCAATCTGTTCATCCGTATGCAGAGCCGACAGGGTAATCCGCAATCTCTCGCTCCCTCGCGGCACCGTCGGCGAGCGAATTGCAGTCACCGCCAAACCTCTTTGCTGA
>JAYNPV010000021.1:10358-16746 GCA_038113925.1 Gammaproteobacteria bacterium
GCCTTGAAACGTTGCACATTGGCGACCAGTTGCTCCCGCCTCCAGGAATCCGCTTTTAATAACTGCAAACTTGTCCGCAGGGTGGCCGCTACGGCTGCAGGGAGCGCGGTGGTGTAGATATATGTACGGGAAAACTGAATCAGCGCCTCGATCAGGGTTTCATCGCCAGCCACGAATGCACCCTGCAGCCCGGCGGCCTTCCCCAGGGTCGCCATTAATACGGGTACCTGCTGCTGATCAAGCCCCGCCGCCTGCAAACTGCCAGCCCCTGTCTCCCCCAGCAGGCCAAACCCGTGGGCATCGTCGACCATCAGGGTGGCATGGTATTGATCTGCTGCGGTCGCCAGATCGGCCAGCGGTGCCACGTCGCCGTCCATACTGAATACGCCGTCGGTAACCAGTAATTTCCGGCCGCGCCTGATTGCATCCAGCCCCTGCCGGGCCGCCTGCACATCGGCGTGACCATAGCGTTTAAGCGTAGCACCGCTGAGCCTGGCAGCATCAATAAGCGAAGCGTGGTTCAACCGGTCTCCAACCACCCAGTCATGACGTCCCAACAGCGCCTGCATCACCCCCAGATTGGCCGCATAACCACTGGTGAACAGCAGTGCCCGATCACGGCCGACAAACGCTGCCAGCTCTTCTTCCAACGCCTGATGCTCACGGTGATGACCGCAGATCAGGTGGGAGCCGCCGCTACCAACGCCATACTGGTTTGCCGCTGCTGCAAGCACCTCCGCGAGCCGCGGCTCTGCAGCCAGGCCCAGATAATCATTACTGTTAAAAACAGTCAGCGCGGATTGATCAGCCCGATTACGCTGCCGATAGAGGCCCTGTTCACGGTAGTCTTTCAGTCGCCGAGCGAGCGCTGCGATCATCCGTTGACTACGATCGCGGATTTTCCCTCGGTGATCTGGATGGGTCGAATTCCCAGACGCTTGAACAGTTGCTGGTCGCGCTCAGTATCGGCATTGGCGGTAGTGAGTAATTTGTCACCGTAAAAAATAGAGTTAGCCCCGGCAAAAAAACAGAGCCCCTGCAGCTCATCACTCATCGCTTCGCGCCCGGCGGACAGGCGCACATAAGCGCATGGCATGATGATACGAGCCACGGCAATAGTGCGCACAAACTCGAGCGGATCCAGGGGATCGGCATTGCCCAGGGGGGTGCCTTCCACCGGCACCAGCATATTGATCGGAACGCTCTGCGGATGCTCGGGTAAATTGGCGAGCTGCGCGAGCAGACCGGCGCGGTCACTGCGGGCCTCGCCCATGCCCAGAATGCCTCCGCTGCAAACCTTCAACCCGGCGCTGCGGGCGTGCTCCAGAGTGTTAAGTCGATCATCATAGGTACGCGTGGTTATCACTTCGCCATAGAACTCCGGCGAGGTGTCGAGGTTGTGGTTATAGTAGTCAAGGCCCGCCTGATGCAGTCGCTGCGCCTGTTTGTCGGTCAACATGCCTGCGGTGACACAGGTCTCCATGCCCAGAGCGGCCACTTCTTTGACCATTTCCACCACCTGGTCCAGGTCGCTATCGCGGGGGGCCCGCCAGGCTGCCCCCATGCAGAAGCGACTTGCGCCCTCGGCCTGGGCCTTGCGAGCGGCGGCAACCACCTCGTCGACCTGCATCAGTTTTTCCCGCTCCAGGCCGGAGTCATAGCGCACGCTCTGCGAACAGTAGGAGCAATCTTCCGGGCAGGCGCCGGTTTTAATATTCAGCAGAGTGCTAACCTGCACCTCATTGGCATCAAAATTTTGCCGATGGCAAAGCTGGGCCTGAAACAGTAAATCGTTAAACGGGAGGTCAAAAAGGGCCTCTATTTCCGTTAACTGCCAGTCATTACGAATCGGAAAATTGGCGGCAGAAAGACCAGAAATTGACATGAAACACTCCCTACAGAGACTGGAAAAGCGCACAGGATAGCGGCCGCAATGCAGGTGTCAACCCAAATCAAGAAAAGAGTTAACACTGCCATCAACGCATTCTGGGATGCGTTACTACCCACCGCCTGCACCCTCTGCGGCGACCCGGCGGATGACGGGGAAATCATCTGTGCTGGCTGTCAGACGGAGTTACCGCTGAATCGGATTTACTGCCCGCGCTGCGCACACCCGATGCCCACGGAGGAAATCTGCGGCGAGTGTCTGGGCAGGCCACCGGCTTTTGACCACACCCTCGCCCCGCTCCTCTATGCACCACCGGCCGACAGATTAATCAGCCAGCTGAAATATGGCGACCGTCTGGCTGCGGGGCGCACTTTTGCCAGGCTGCTGGAGCGTCATATCCGTGCCAGCGATTTATCGCTGCCGGAGGCGGTCATGGCGGTCCCGCTACACGGTCAACGGTTAAAATTTCGCGGTTTCAATCAGTCCCAGGAAATTGCCCGCCCACTGGCCAAAGCGCTCAATCTACCGTTATTGACCGGCCGGGTAATTCGCCACAAGGCAACTCCAACCCAGACCGGCCTCTCTGGCCGGGCACGGCGCAAAAACCTGCGCGGCGCTTTTTCAGTTGCTACGCCGCTGCCTGATCAACACCTGGCGCTGGTGGATGATGTGATGACCACCGGCAGCACTGCCGGTGAACTTGCCGCCACCTTTAAAAAGGCCGGTGCCGCCCGGGTCGATATCTGGGTGGTGGCAAGAGTGCCTCATACTCCCAAAAGGTAAATCGCGCTTCCAGATCAGGCTTCCACTAATGCTCCGACCCAAGCCGCCGGCGAAGCAGCGCCGACCCGCTGCCGGTATTGCTCCAGCGCTTTGCCAACCTGCCCGCAGATTAATGGATCATAGAAAAGCGCCGTGCCCACCCCTACCAGATCCGCGCCGGCAAGCATGAACTCCAGGGCGTCGTCACCACTACTGATCCCCCCCTGACCAATGATGGGTATGCCCTGCTCCCGGCAGACCTGATAAACCTGATTGACCTTCAGCAGGGCCACCGGTTTCACTGCCGGTCCCGACAATCCCCCCTGGCGATTTCCCAGTACCGGTTTGCGGGCGTGCAAATCAATCGCCATGCCCATCAGTGTGTTAATCGCGGCGAAGGCATCACTACCCGCTTCAATACAGCGGCGGGCATTCTCAGCAATGTCGGTCTGATTGGGCGACAGCTTGGTAATCAGCGGTTTACTGGTCACCGCCCGGCAAGCGGCCACTACCCGCGCGGACATATCGGGATCATTGCCGAAGGCTGCTCCACCGGCCTTCACATTCGGGCAGGAGATATTCAGTTCGATAGCGTCAATCGGCGAATCGTCAAAACGGCGCACCACCTCAACGTAATCTTCAACCGTTGAACCGCAGGCATTGGCAAAAAAGCGGGTTTCAGAAAAATCCAGGGTCGGCAAAATGGTGGTCACCACATGATCGACGCCCGGGTTTTGCAAACCAATGGCATTGAGCATACCGGCGGGGGTTTCATATACCCGGTGCAGGGGATTACCCAGTCGCGGCTCCAGTGTCGTGCCCTTTAAACAGATGGCACCCACATCGGCGTTGGAAAACCCCTCGACGCGCGTGTACTCTTCACCAAAGCCGACGCATCCTGAAAGCAGCACGATCGGGTTGTTCAGGCGCAACCCGCAAAAATCTACCGCCAGTGAATTCTGTTCTGTCTGTTCCTGTTCCATTTACTCCGTTGTCTCTCGCGGCAATCATTCGGGTGTCCGCCAACCCATTGACGGCGCTACCGGTGGGACATTATGACAGCGGCGACCACTTTAATCCGAACTGACCGCCATGCCAGCCACCCTGAATATTGTTCTTTACGAGCCTGAAATACCGCCCAATTGCGGCAATATCATCCGTCTCTGCGCCAATACCGGGGCCCGGCTACACCTGATAGAGCCCCTCGGTTTTGAGCTCGATGACCGGCGCCTGCGCCGAGCAGGACTCGATTATCACGAATGGACCCAGGTTAAAAAACATGCCGACTGGGAGCGCTTCATCCACCGCGAAAACCCTGTCCGCCTCTATGCATTTACTACTCGTGCTACCCGTCTCTACACTGACGCCACCTATCAGGCCGGTGACTACCTGCTATTTGGCCCGGAAACCCGCGGACTACCGGCAACGCTGCTTGACCAGCTTGCCCCGGACCAGCGGCTCTGCCTACCCCAACAGGCGCAGAGCAGGTCTCTTAATCTTTCCAATGCCGTAGCCGTCGGACTATACGAAGCCTGGCGTCAACTCGGTTTTGACGGCAATGAGGGTTAATTATTCGGCCCGGGGCCGGCGCGCCAACAGGGATTGCACGGCTACCTGTGGATCGGCACCGCCATAAACAATCTGGTAAACCTGCTCGCTGATGGGCATGTCAATCTGCTGTCTGTCGGCCACCGCATGGACTTCTGCCGCCGAACGCAGACCTTCCACCACCTGGCCAATCTCGGCTTCTACCGTCTCGCGGGACAATCCCCGGGCCAGACCCAGGCCTGCGCGTCGGTTACGGGACTGATCATCGGTGCAGGTCAGCATGAGATCACCCAGACCAGCGAGTCCAAAAAAAGTCTCCTGCTGCGCACCGAGAGATGCGCCCAGGCGCTGCATCTCCACCAGACCACGGGTAACCAGCGCCGCGCGAGCATTGGCACCAAAGCCGAGCCCGTCAGAGATACCGGCGGCAATCGCCAATACATTTTTAACCGCGCCACAAATTTCCACTCCCACCAGATCATCGGAGGTATAGGCGCGCATGGCTTCACCATGGAGCAGCCCCGCCCAGAGGGAGCCGAATTCCGGCGAGGTGGCGGCAACCGTGAGTGCGGTAGGCATTTGCAGCGCCACTTCCCTGGCAAAACTGGGGCCGGAGACCATGGCCATGGGGCGATCGCCCAGAATGGCCGACACCAGTTCATGGAGGGGCTGATGAGTTTGCGGGGCCAGACCTTTGGTCGCCCAGGCAATACCCGCATCATCAGCCACCCATTGCCGTAACTGCTCGCAGAGTTGAACAAAGCCGTGGCTGGGCACGACGATCAGTATCTGATCAGCGAATGCGACTGCCGTCTCCAGATCCGCCTCACCGGTGAGACCCGGCGGGAAGACCACCCCGGGTAAATAGGCCGGATTGCCCATTAACAACTGCATTTCCGCCACCTGTTCGGGACGGTGCGACCAGAGTCTGACCGCATGACCGTTGCGAGCCAGCGCCAGCGCCAGCGCTGTGCCCCAGGAACCCGCCCCCAATACAGCCAGCTTAGTCATCTGCCAGTCCGGCACCGTCACGGGTGGACAGATAATTTACTGTTGAGACGTCGAAGATCATCCGGTCAACCGTTAAAGCGAGCGTTAATGGGTGGTGGTAGGGGGCTCTTCAGCGGCCTGCATTTTCTGGCGATAGAGCAGCTCGAAATTCACCGGAGACATCACCAGAGGCGGAAACCCCCCGGAGACGGTCATGTCAGAAATCACCTGCCGTGCGTAGGGAAACAGAATATTCGGGCAGGTCACCGCCAGGGCGAATTTCAACCGCTCTGCCTCCACCCCCTCGATCTGAAATATACCCGCCTGCTCAAGCTCGACCAGAAACAGGGGTTTCTCTTCGCCTTTGGCAGAAATGGTAATTTTAATGGTGACCTCGTAATTACCCTCTTCTACCTGCTGGGAATCGGTCGCCAGGTTGATGTCGATCTGCGGAGTGGTGGTCTGCTGAAAAACCCCGGGGGCCTGGGGCGATTCGAAGGAGATATCCTTGAGGTAAATCTTCCGAATATTAAATTGCGTGTCCGCTGCCGGTGCCTGCTGCTCGTCACTCATTGAAATCTGCCTGTCCTTATCTGAAGTAAAAATTACCCGGGTGAAGCGTTAATTCACGCCAGCAATGCATCCAGCTCACCCTGCTGTTCCAGGGCAGCAATATCATCGTACCCACCGATATGCTGGTCGCCGATAAAAATCTGCGGCACCGTATGCTGACCACTGCGCTGCTCCATCTGCTCACGCAATTCGGGACTTTGAGAAACTTTGATCTCTTCATACTCAACGCCCTTGGTAGTCAATAACCGCAGCGCCGCCGAACAGTAGCCACAGAATGAGCCCGTATAAATAACCACTTTTGCTGTCATTTCAAATTTCCTTGGGTAACCGCTTCGTGTCCTTGTCGGGCATCAGCTAATAACGCCCCACACTGAATCAGGATTTAACCAGTGGCAGCTGTTCATCCCGCCAGGCCTGAACGCCGCCCTTGAGTTCGCAGATCTGTTGAACCTTGGCCTGTTTTAACTGATTGACCAGCTCACGAGTACTCAGGCCGCGCTCACTGACCAGCACCACCGTCTGCTCAGCAGGTTTTTTCAGCCGGGTGATCTCAGCGTCAATCTTCTCCTGGGTGATGTTTATTGAATCGGCCAGGTGACCTTCGGCGAATGATTCGGCGCTACGCAG
>JAYNPV010000021.1:16756-19685 GCA_038113925.1 Gammaproteobacteria bacterium
CACCTCCGCCGGGGACAACTGCATAACGCCTCCCAGATTGGCGCCGCTGCCGGTTACAAGCAACAACAAAGAGACTACCGCGACACCTGCAAACAGTTGCCAGTTAGCTAAAATGAACTCCACAATTGCTCCACTATCGATGGGCGAAACCCGATTAATTTTCTATCCCCCAGCCGACCCGGCTGTGGCGGCGAAAAATGGGCCGCTATAATGCGTGATCGACCCCTGTTTTTCCAGTAATTCGGGCAATGGGTTGCCCGGCTATGGCAGTGCGAGCCTGGGGACACCCGCAATACCACCTGCGCTAATTTCTAAACGCATTACTAACGAATTTTCCTGTTGAGCTTACTCCGGATAACCAACTTGATCACCGGAATCCCTCCCCGGTTTGGCCGGGCTTTTGCCGGCATCCGGCTGATAAGCGGGACAAGAGGGATTCACCTCCAGCGGCTTTCGCGGCCGAAAGTCCTGCTTCTCGCCGGCTGGTTAATGGCAATGCCAACGATGCCCGCCAGCGCTGATGCACAGCCGGAAAATGCCGAGCGGTTGCAAGCGTTGCGCCAGCAGATAAAAACCAAACAGCAGGACCAGGCCCATAACCGGAAACGCCAGCAAGCACTTAATCAGCAACTGGAAGCATTGCAGACAGCCATCAACCAGCTTGGCGGCAGGCTGGCTTCCCTGCAGCAGACCCAACGCGACCAGAACAGACAGGTCGATGAGCTTCGGCAACGCCTGTTGACTGAACAGGCGGTACTTGAAAAACATCGGACGCTGCTCGCGCAACTGGCCCGGCGGGCCTACCTCAACGGCCAGCAGGAATACCTCAAATTGCTACTCAACCAGCAGGACCCTGCCGATATTCAACGTATGCTCAGTTATTATGGCTACCTGCAGAAGGCGCAGATTACCCAAATAACAGAATTGCAGCAGGCCATTGATGGCATCCGGCTAGCCCAGGCTGAGCTGAATGCAGTCAAGATTGCGGCGCGCGAAACCATGGCGCAAATCACCGAGCAGCAGGCTGCGTTGTCAGCGCAACGTCAACAGCGGCAAACATTGCTATCGGAATTAGTCGTCGAGTATGACGATAATCGAAACCAGCTTGAGCAGCTGCGCAAAAATGAAGCCCGCCTCCTGCAATTACTGAAACAGCTTGAGCAGCAATTAGCCGATATCCCTGAGAATGTTGAGGTGAGCTTCTCCGCTGCGGCGGGAAAACTCAAGTGGCCCGCAAAAGGCAAAATCAAACGTCGCTTCGGACAGGCCAGAAACAACACCGGCCTGCGCTGGCAGGGAGTGTTAATTGACAGCCCGGTGGGGGGCGATGTCTCCGCCGTTCACCCGGGGCGCGTCGCCTACGCTGACTGGTTGCGCGGCTTCGGTCTGTTAGTTATTGTCGATCATGGCGACGACTACATGACCATCTACGGCCATAACCAGAGCCTGCTGAGCGATGTCGGCAACTGGGTGAGGCAGGGCGAAATTATTGCCCGATCGGGCCAGGGGGGCGGCGATACCGAACCCGGTTTATATTTCGAAATTCGCCACCGCGGCAAACCCACCAATCCGGCAAAATGGTGTGATGGCTAATCTGCGGCTTATAATCGCGAGCTGCACTAACCCAGATGGCGCTGGAATGGCTCCGCGCCCACGACTTCAGGATCTCTAATGCGGCGACCTATCCCGGTATTCATTCTTCTATTGCTGGCCTTCACCGCCGGTGGATTGATCAACGAGCACCTGGTCGCCACTGCGCAGGCGGAGAATGGCGCAGTTCGAAACGACCTGCCGCTGGATGAGCTGCGCGCGTTTACCGAAACCTTCACCGTCATCAAAAAAAGTTATGTTGAACCGGTGGAGGACAAAGCCCTGCTGGAGAGCGCCATTCGGGGCATGTTATCGGGGCTGGATCCGCATTCGTCTTACCTGGACGGCGACGACTTCAAACAACTTAAAGAGGGAACCTCGGGAGAATTTGGCGGGCTCGGTATTGAAGTGAGCATGGAAGATGGCTTTGTCAAAGTGGTCTCCCCCATTGATGACACTCCGGCGGCCCGGGCCGGCATACAGGCGGGGGATCTGATCGTCCGGCTCGACGACACTCCGGTGAAGGGCATGTCTCTGAGTGACGCGGTGAAGGTAATGCGGGGCGAGGTGGGCACCAAGATTCTTTTGACAGTGATTCGGGAAGGCGAACAGAAACCGCTGAAAATTGAAATAACGCGAGCGGTGATTCAGGTCACTGCCGTCCGCGGGCGAGCGCTGGACCCGGGCTACGGCTATGTCCGGGTAGCCCAGTTTCAGGTGAACACCGGCCGCAAGCTGCGTTCTGAAGTCGACAAACTCAAGGCAGAGAATGACGGTCAGCTAAAGGGTCTGGTCCTCGACCTTAGAAATAACCCCGGTGGGGTGCTTACGGCGGCTGTCGCTGTCTCCGATGCGTTTATCACCAAAGGCTTAATCGTCTACACCGAGGGCCGCACTGACGATTCTGAGCAGAAATTCAATGCTTCCCCGGACGACATTCTCGGCGGTGCCCCTATTGTTGCGCTGGTTAATGGGGGCTCTGCATCGGCGTCTGAAATTGTCGCCGGTGCCCTGCAGGATCATCATCGAGCCATCATTATGGGCAGCAAAACCTTCGGCAAGGGATCGGTGCAGACGGTGCTGCCGATGAAAAACAATAACGCCCTGAAATTGACCACTGCCCGCTACTACACGCCGGACGGCCACTCAATCCAGGCCCGCGGAATCATTCCCGATATTGAACTGCAGAATATTAAGGTGACTACGGTGGACCCTGAGTTCAAGGGCATTACCGAGAGCGACCTTTCCGGTCATCTTGAGAACGACCAGAATGACGCTGACAACGAAGCCACTGAAGACCTGGCGGCCCGTGATTTCGCCCTCTACGAAGCACTTAACC
>JAYNPV010000022.1:0-19573 GCA_038113925.1 Gammaproteobacteria bacterium
GACCGGAATGTATTGCTCGGCAACGGCACACTGATGTTTGCCGCCATGCTTTGGGCGCTACTGATCGTGCAGATCCGCTCCCATCGGTGGCTCGGTACGCCGCTGTCGCTGATTCCCTGGCAGTTCGCCATCGCCACGGCGGCACTGGTACCAGTGGCCATTTATCTGGAACACGATAGCCCCATCGCCTGGAGTGGCGATCTCTGGGCGATCCTGCTTTATAACGGCCCGGTTGCCACCGGTTTCTGTACCTGGGGAATGGTCACCGTCACCCGCGCCCTGCCCGCCCTGACCACCTCACTGGGGACACTGGGCGTGCCGGTCACCGGCATGGTATCGGCGGCGGTCGTGCTCGGTGAGCCGATCACCGGCAGCAATCTGGGTGGCCTGCTGCTGATCGTTTCCGGACTGGCGCTCCTGGCTATTTCTGAAAGCCGACGTACCACCTGAGCGGAACCGCATTACCGACCGTAGAAATCGACCATCAGCTGTAACCCGGTCAACAGCTCGGTGGATTCTGTATAGAGTCGCATCAACCCGAAAAAGAACAGCCCCGCCAGCAACAGCAGCACCAGCGCCGACAGGTTGCAGAACCGCCTGATCATTGCGCACTGCCTGCCAACCACCACCTCAGTGGGGAAAAGCACACTGCTACTTGGCGGCGGATAGCACCCATGGTGACCAATGTTGCGTGCCAGTCGGGCCAGCGCATAGGCCAGGTACCAGATGATCATTACCACGCCGGAAAATATTAGTAGCAGATAGGCGCGCACCCGCTCAAATTCCAGCATCAGTTCTGGCTCTGCCAATGCCATCAAACCCAGCATCTGATAACGATTTAACACCGGCAACAGGCTCAACATGGGCACCAGCATCGCCACCGCCAGCAGGGCCACACGCAGGCGCGCGCTACGACTCGGTTGAATAATCGTACCTGCCGCCGGGTGACCCCTGAGTAGCGAGCCCACCGGTTTAGTCTCGCTACCCGAACCGGCGTCGGTATCCCCCGCTTGCTTCTGCCGGGGGTGCGGCTTTTGACGCGGCGGCCCCCCACTCATGGGTCATCATCCTGCGCAGCATCGGAAGTACCCGCTTTGGCCGGGGCCATGGTACCGATCACATAGGCTTCATAATCATCTTCATCGACCTCGGCCTCGCTGCTCACTTTGCCACGCACCGAGATACCGGCATCGTGGACACTCTCAACATCGCCCGATATCAACGGATGCCAGTCGGGAAGTGACTCGCCGGCGGCGCGCAGTCGGTAGGCGCAGGTCTCCGGCATCCAGTCGAGGTTAGTCGAGTTTTCGGGGGTCAGCACGACACAGTCCGGCACCTTGATTGCCCGCCGAGGATAGTCACTGCATTGGCAGTTATGCTGATCGAGTAATTCACAGACGATACTGGTGATATAGCGGGCGCCGCTATATTCGTCTTCCAGCTTTATCTGGCAGCAGCGGGCGCAGCCGTCGCAAAGGGCCTCCCACTGTTCATGGGTGAGCTCCGCCAATGGCTTTTCCCAAAATGGTCTGCTGGACATAGCGGTTAATGAGGCCGTGCAGAAGCGCCGTCAATCTCCAGCATCAGTCGTTCCAGCTGGCGACGGTAATCGTCTGTCGGGGCCAGGGTCCGCAAACGGGCCAGTTCAGCCAGCGCCATCGCGGGTTGGTGAAGACGCTGATAAGCGCCCACACGATCCAGTAACAGTTCAAGGTTATCGGGATCGATCAATAACATTCGATCGCAACAGGCCAGCAAGCGGGGGTAATCACCCTGCTGATGGTAGATCGAGCGCAGATTACCCAGCAATCGAAGAATCAGCTCCCGCGCCGACACCGGACGCAGAAACCGCTCCTGCAGCTCAGCACCTGGCCCCTGTTGCTGCTCCAGCAGGTGACGCAATCGGGTATCACTCAACAGGCAGCCGACAAAGGGGTCGATCAGGGCACGCTCCTCTCCAACCACGACGGCCACCAGAAAATGCCCGGGAAAGCCAATCCCCTCTACCTGCAGGCCCTGTCCCCGTCCGACGTGCAAATACAACAGCGCCAGGGAAATGGGTATACCCATCCGCCGTTCCAGCAGTTGATCTAGATAACTGTTGTCGGGGTCGTAATAGTCATCATTATTGCCCTGAAAACCCTGCTCTTCGGCGATAAAACGACACAACAGCCGTGCTTCGTCGCGCACCGTTACCGGCCCCACCTGTCGGCGAATCTGCTGGTAGCTGTCGACCAGCTGCTGCAGATCTTCCCGACAGCCGGCAAGTTCAAGCTCGGGGCGTTCTTCCTGGGCAATGGCGAGGGCGGTTTCGGTGATCGCTATCGGGGTCTCTGCAATCAGCCGGGCAAAGCGTTGCCGAATTAACTGCACCTGGGCAGCAATCAGCTGATCGCCATCAACACTCGACGCTTTTTTGCTATCAGCAGTCATCCGCTTTTTCTGCCGCTTTCACTCGATCCCAGAGGGCGTCCATCTCTTGCAGGGAGGTGCTTTCACTACTCTGACCCCGCTCTTGCAAGGCCGCCTCCACCGCCCGGAAGCGGCGTTCGAACTTGCGATTAGCCGCCTCGGTGGCAGGCTCGGGTTCGACGTTTAGATGGCGAGCCAGATTCACCACAGCAAATTGCAGATCACCAATTTCTTCGGCGATCTGTGCCTGATCGCCGCGCTCCATGGCTTCGCGAACCTCCTGCAATTCCTCACTGATTTTCGCGAACACCGGAGCAGCGTCCGGCCAGTCAAATCCCACATCGGCAGCGCGGCGTTGTAATTTTTCCGCCCGCATTAACGCCGGCAAACTCCGGGTGACACCTGCTAGCGCACTGGTGTCGCGCTGCTTTTCGGGCCTGGCCTGCCGCTCCTGCTGCTTAATTGACTCCCAGGCACGACGCCGCTGTTCGTCGTTTTCAAAGCTAACCCCCGCAAATACATGGGGGTGACGACGCTCAAGTTTTTCGCTAATGCCCTGAGCCACCCGCTCAAAATCGAATAGCCCTTGTTCTTGTGCCATCTGGGCATGAAAAACCACCTGTAACAAGAGGTCACCCAACTCGTCCCGCAGATCCTCATAGTCCTGTCGGTCGATGGCGTCCGCCACCTCATAGGCCTCTTCGATCGGATAGGGAGCCACACTGGCAAAATCCTGTCGCAGGTCCCATTCGCAGCCCCCGTCGGGGTTGCGTAGCTGGGCCATAATTTTTAGCAGGCGACGAGTCTGTTCCATTGGGGGTTAATCTCTTCGAGTGATTAACGGCGATGCGGTCGCCGGGCTCAATATCGGGTCAATACCCGATAGGTCAGATGCGTCTGGCCTTCTGCGGGCACCTTCACCTGCCACTCTACCCGATGGGCAGCGACTTTTTTATGGTCAAGATTCTCGTCGAGAATTTTCCAGTCACCGCTCATATTCTCGCGCACGGTGACCGTTACCGTCTCGGTTTTGGCGTTGTGAAGGGTAATTTTGTACGCACTTTCGCTGGCTTGACTATATCGACCGCTGGCACGGCGTTTGGCGTAACTGGTCTGAAGTCGATCAGCGGTGACGTCAAAAGCATTCCCCAGTTTAAGCTTCACAGGACGTTTTTTTGGCGTGTGATCGATCCGGTCTTCGCCGACAAACTGGGCATGACCCGCGCTATCCTGCTTGTAAACCCGCACCACCCCTTTTGGCAGGGGTATCCCCAAATGGCTCTGTTTATCGTTGTCAAACTCAACCAGAACGGCAACTTTCAGTTTTTGTCCCAGGTCAGCGTACTGCCCCCGGTAGTAGTGACCATTCCCGCTAAGCAGTAGTTGTTTACGAACCGGCACCCGGTCTGCCGCCAGCAGCGCCACCTGTTTGGTCTGGTTATTCTCCAGCGTGGTAGCGCGGGGGATGGTGTAGAGGTGGTACTCAAACAGCGTTTCCTCGGCCACGACATGGTCAGCGGCCATTGCCATCATCGCCTCCTTTCGGGCAAAGCGGCCTATCTGCTGCCCGGTAACGCGATTGAGATCACCGGCCACCAATTGCAGCTTGCTGTCCGGGTAACGGGTACCGCTCTGGTTGGTCAGGGTCACCCAGCCCTGCAGGTCGAGCAGGCTATCGTCCTGATTGAGCTGGGCAATATAATCGGCCTGCCAGGAGAGGCCGCCGGTCAGATAACTGAGTTCAACCTGACGCTGGCCAGCAGCCCGACTATTCAGGGTAGTGACCAGGGTGGGCCGGTCGCGAAGCCGGGCGGGTAATCGGTCAAAAATAAGCCGACCGGCGGCACCGGTTTCAATTCGGTCAGCGTAACGCAACACCAGGCCGTTGTTGTTGCTCAATACGGTGGCAGATTCGACCCCTTCTTTACCGGTAGCCGGATTCATTGTCGCGACGCGAATTTCCTCACCCACGTATTTGGCTAGCAGGGTCTGCGGCGACAGCAGATCGAAGTCAAAATTCTGCTCCAGCACGATAAAGGAGTGCTGCCGGGAGAGACTTTTTAGCAGCGCGGTTTCCGGGCGAATTTTGGCACTCACGTCACGAATAGCCAGGCGCGTTTCCCCCTTTGCCAGGGAGAGTCGGCGCCGGTCTTTGATCAGCGCCAGGTCCTGGTTATAAATTGTCACCGCCAGCGCGGTTTGATCTTCCAGGGTGGTGCGCCGCTCCTCATCCGTATTGCTGGCGGCAGCCACAGTGCTGATGCAGAAGGTAACCAGGGTTAGCAGAGTTTTTAATCGGGGTTTCGCTAGGGTCGGTTTCATCAATCCTTCCAGGGACAATTAGAATGTCAGTTATTTATACCTGATGGGGCGAACGGTTTCCGCTCGCCGACCTAGACCATGAGCCAGCTCATTCTGTTCAATAAACCTTTTGGCGTATTAAGCCAGTTTACCGACGAAGCGGGTCACCCGGGACTGGCCCACTACCTCGACCACCCGGGTTTCTATCCGGCAGGGCGCCTGGACCGGGATAGTGAAGGACTCCTGCTGCTGACCGATGATGGGGCACTGCAACATCGCATCAGCCACCCGCGGGGAAAAATGGCCAAAATATACTGGGTGCAGGTAGAAGGGACGATTACCCTTGCCGCACTTGAGCAACTCCGCCGGGGCGTCTCCCTTAAAGATGGCCAGACTCTGCCTGCGCTGGCTGAACCGATTGACCCGCCGAAAAATCTCTGGCCCCGTGACCCACCCATCAGGGAACGTAAGTCGATCCCCACCAGCTGGCTGAAACTCACCATCAGGGAGGGCAAAAATCGTCAGGTCAGACGCATGACCGCGGCCGTAGGTCTGCCGACGCTGCGGCTGATACGCGCACAGATCGGTGATTGGTCACTACAAACGGTGAGGCCCGGGGAATATCGCCGCATAACGGTGGAATGCTGACCCGCTTTACCGGGATATCGGGACGATCGGGCCATCGGAGCCGGATTCGGCTGAGTCGGGTGGGTATGGCAACGGGCACAATTTTGATGAGAACTTTTAATATCAATAACGAATAACAAAATATTATTTAGTTCTTTTTAATTATATAAACTCCCGGCCTAGAATGTGCCGATAAATAGCACCCGACCAGTAGCACCCACTGCAGGTGGCCCCCTCCAACAGACCTTGGGCCTGCTCGAAAAAGCCTCAGCCCAACACCCCCCGGCGACCCTCGCCACGGCATTCGGGGCGGAGAGCGTGGTGCTGATTCACCTGATCGCCGAATACGGTTTTGATATTTCACTGTTCACCATTGACACCGGCCGCTTGCCGGAACAAACCTATCAGGTTGCCGATGAAATACTTCAGCGTTACCCGGTCACCATCGACTGGTTTTTCCCCGCAGCGGAGACAATTGAGCAATTGAACCGGGAACGCGGCCCGAACTCGTTTCGCCTGTCGGTTGAAAATCGCCAGCACTGCTGCCACCTGCGCAAGGTATTGCCTCTGCAACGTGCGCTGGCCGGTAAAAAGGCGTGGTTATCAGGTCAGCGTCGCACCCACTCGAAAGAGCGGGCCGACCTTGAGGCTGTCACCTGGGATCAGGGCCGGCAGCTGACCAAAATTCTGCCCCTTCTTGAGTGGTCTGATGATCAGCTATGGGAATTTATTCGAGCCCACGATATCCCCTACAACCAGCTTTACGATCAGGGGTACGCCAGCATTGGCTGCGCCCCCTGCAGTCGTCCTACCACCCTCGGCGAGGAGCCTCGCGCCGGTCGTTGGTGGTGGGAGCAGGAAACCAGTAAGGAGTGCGGCATTCACGCCGACTATTTCACTAACGGGGAAGGTATTTGATCGCTCACCATTCCTCTTTGGATAACGAAACCGGCCGGTTTTTTGGGCTCTTAAATCATCATTGATAAATTCTCTAATTTTTATGGGAAAAGCTCCGTTGCATTGATGACTCTTTAAATAATCAATGCAACAATCCCCCAACCCCCTCGCAGATAGCCATTCAACTCCGATGACCGACCGATCCCCCAAGGCCGAGAATATAGTTAGTCACGCCTCACAGGTATCGGCGGAATTACGTGAATCCAGGCTCGGTCAGCGTGGCTGTGTGCTCTGGTTTACCGGCTTTAGCGGCTCCGGCAAATCCACCCTGGCGATGGCGCTGGAGAAAGCACTGATCGAACAACACCATTTTGCCTATGTGCTCGATGGCGACAATATTCGTCACGGCCTGAATCGGGACCTGGGTTTCGCGGCAGCAGACCGGAGCGAAAACATTCGCCGCATTGGCGAGGTAGCTAATTTGTTCGCCGAGGCGGGGGTCATTACCCTCACCGCTTTTATCTCACCCTATCGGGCCGACAGACAGCTAGCCCGTGATGTAATCGGTAATGAACGTTTTCGAGAGGTCTATCTGACCACGCCACTGGAAGTCTGCGAAGAGCGCGATCCAAAAGGGCTCTATCAAAAAGCACGGGCCGGGGAAATTCCCGAATTTACCGGCATCTCCGCCCCTTACGAGCCACCGGTTAACCCCGATATCACCATTAATACTGCGGACAACAGCCTGGATCACTGTGTCAATCTACTGCTGGAACAGCTCCGTGCTGACCGCATCATCACTGCCTAGGAATCGTTGATTTAATACCATGGAAAGCTACCGTTTAAGTCACCTGCAACAGCTCGAAGCCGAGAGCATTCACATCATCCGCGAGGTGGTCGCTGAAATAGAAAACCCGGTGATGCTCTACTCCATCGGCAAGGATTCTTCGGTAATGCTGAAACTGGCCGAAAAAGCCTTTGCACCGGGGCCGCTACCGTTTCCGTTACTGCATGTCGATACCACCTGGAAATTCAGGGAGATGGTGAAATTTCGCGACGAGACCTGCGCCGAGCGGGGTCACAAGTTGATCGTCCACTCCAATCAGGAGGGTATCGATCAGGGCATCAACCCGTTTGATCACGGCAGCCAGAATTACACCACCATCATGAAAACCCATGGCCTGCTGCAGGCTTTGGAAAAGCATGGCTTTGATGCCGCCTTTGGCGGGGCTCGCCGCGATGAAGAGAAGTCCCGAGCCAAGGAGCGCATCTATTCGTTCCGCGACGCCAATGGTGGCTGGGACCCCAAAAACCAGCGCCCGGAGCTCTGGAATCTATACAACGGCCGCCACAACCAGGGCGAATCCATCCGCGTGTTTCCGATATCCAACTGGACCGAACTGGATGTCTGGCTCTACATCCATCAGGAAAATATCCCTATCGTGCCGCTCTACTTTGCCGCCAAGCGGCCCATTGTGCGCCGTGGCAGTGACCTGATCATGGTCGACGATGAACGCATGCGCCTGGAACCCGGTGAAGAGCCGGAAATGTTGCAGGTGAGGTTTCGCACCCTGGGCTGTTATCCGCTCACCGGTGCGGTCGAATCAAGCGCCACCTCAATTGAGGAGATTGTCGAGGAGACCATGCTCACCACCACCAGTGAACGCGCATCACGGGTCATTGACCACGATGGCGACGCCTCCATGGAAGAGAAGAAAAAAGAGGGTTATTTCTGATGGCCGGCGAAATTCAACCGGGAACGCAAACCGTCGAGGAGTTCCTCGCTGAACATAATCGTAAAGACCTGTTGCGGTTTTTAACCTGCGGCAGCGTCGACGACGGCAAATCGACCCTGATCGGTCGACTGCTCCACGATAGCAAACTGGTTTATGAAGATACCCTGGCGGCCCTGCAGCGCGACTCCGAACGCCACGGCACCACCGGTGCAGGAGAGATCGACTACGCCCTGCTGGTGGACGGTCTCAAGGCCGAACGCGAACAGGGCATCACCATTGATGTCGCTTACCGCTATTTTTCCACCCCCGAGCGCAAGTTCATCATCGCCGACACCCCGGGGCACGAACAGTACACCCGCAACATGGCGACCGGTGCCTCCACCTGCGATCTGGCGGTGGTGCTGATCGACGCCCGATACGGCGTTATCACCCAGACCCGGCGTCACAGCTTCATCGCCTCGCTGCTGGGTATTCGTCACATTGTGGTGGCGATTAACAAGATGGACCTGGTCGACTATGACGAGGCGGTTTACAACCAGATTCGTGATGACTATCTGGATTTTTCCGCCCGGTTGGGGTTTGGCGACCTGCACTTTCTGCCCCTATCAGCCCTCAAGGGCGATAACGTGGTCGATCGTAGCGAGGCCATGCCCTGGTATCAGGGTCCGCCGCTGCTGGCTCACCTGGAGAGCGTACAGATCGATGGTGACCGCAACCTGGTGGATTTCCGCTTGCCCGTGCAATACGTCAACCGTCCCAATCTCGATTTTCGCGGCTTCGCCGGCACCATCGCCTCCGGCGTGGTTCGCCCCGGCGATGAAATCATGGTGCTGCCCTCCAAAAAGCGCAGCCGGGTTAAGGCCATTGTCACTGCTGAAGGTGAGCTATCCCAGGCCTTTGCCCCCCAGGCGGTGACGATAACGCTGGAAGATGAAATCGACGCCAGCCGCGGCGATATGCTGGTTCACCTCAACAATTTACCCCACGTCGGCCACCGGCTCGAAGCCATGCTGGTGTGGATGGGCGAGCAGCCCCTGGTGCCCGGACAGCAATACCAGATCAAGCAGGGCACCCAGCTGGTCAATGGCGTGATCGCCAAAGTCCGCTACCAGATGGACATCAATACCTTGCGCCAGATAGGCGACGCCCCGCTTAACCTTAACGAAATCGGTCGGGTCGAGATTAACGTCAGCCGGCCGCTTGGTTTTGACGCCTACGAGCAGAACCGCGCCACCGGCAGTTTTGTCATTATCGACCGGCTCAGCAACGCCACCGTGGCGGCGGGCATGATCATTGACCGCCTCTCCGGCCGAGATGCAGTGGATGCGGCAACCATCAACGACGCCCTGAGCCGCCGTGAAAGCCTGATTCCCCGGCAATCAAGAAGCGACCAGCTTGGCCACCAGGCCGCCACCCTCTGGTTGACCGGTCTGCCCAAAAGCGGCGCTGACAGCCTGGCACTGGCACTGGAAAAAGCGCTGTTTGATCTGGGCGCACAAGCCAAATCAATCCTCGGTAGCGACCTGCGCCGGGACCTGAGTCGCGACCTCGGTTTTGGCGGCGATGATCGCAGCGAAAACGTTCGCCGGGCGGCTGCCGCCTGTCGTCTACTTAACGATGCCGGGGTCATCACCCTGGTTGCGCTCACCGCCCCGACCCTGGATGACCGGGTCGTCGCCCGGCAGATAATCGGCGGGGAAATTTTTCATGAAGTGCATGTCAGCACCCCCCTCGAGCATTGCGAAACCCAGGACGACACTGGACTCTATCAGCGTGCCCGCAAAGGCGAGATTGACAACCTGCCCGGGGTCAGTGGCCCTTATGAAGCCCCCCTTGATTCCCCGATCAGTGTCGACCTCTCCACACAGTCGCTGGAAGAAGCGGTCAGTGCGCTGCTTACCCAACTCGCTAATCTGGGGATAACCCGCTGATCGACTAGCGATCAGACATTTGAGAAGAGCGCTCACTGCGACGACCGGACAGTGCGGGGTGGGGAATCACCCCGCCGCGTTCAAACGCCCCCCGCTGAAATTCAAAACTTTCCTGGCGACGGCCAAACCAGCAGGTGCGCTCATCCAGACGGCAATGCCAATGCTGCTGTGACTCGGGTTCTGAACCGGCGAATGCGGACGGATCGAATATTGCGCCATTCTGGCCGCCGGCCAGCCGCGCTGAAGGATAAAGGCAGAAGGCTGTGCCCGCCTGGCGCATTCTCGACCCCAACTGTTGCGTTGCCGACCAGTCAGCGGGGTCAGCAATAGTCCCCTGCTGCTGAGCGAAGATCGGCAAACAGAGGTCAAGAGCGGCATCGCTCTTGATAGTGACTGCGAAAATGGTTCGCTGATCACGAATCTGCGCCAGAGGGCCCGGCGCCACCGGCCCGGACTGGAACAACCAGAGATAAACCGCGGCCTCCGCAAAGGCGGTGCGTCGCTCACTCGATCCGTAGAAAATTCCCCGCTGCCAGCGGGTGCCAAAACGTGAACCGTAATCGAGTGGCGGGTATCGAAAAGGGGTAAAGAGCAGATAGGAGAGCCCGGCACACTCCGTGGGGACCGTCGGCTTTGACTGCTCAAGGAGCACCTCAAGCCGTGCCTGATCCGCCTGGGAACGGGTAATCGCCCGGGTGGCGGCGATCTCCTGAGTTTCTACTACCCGCCAGATCCGGGCAGACCGGTGAGCGTGGCAGTTTTTCAGTTCAGTAGAGGTTAACACCCGACTCGTTAAGCCCGGGCCCGCATCGCATCCAGATAGCCCACCACCTGGATGATGCCATCAATCCGCTGCATCAGCTGAGCAGGAATTTCTCCCTGAAAGTGGTGATTGGGCGTTTTTATCCAGTGCTTTAATGAGTCGCCATCCCCGCCGACAATGGCAAACAGGCCCCGGTAGACCCTGATCAGCAACAGTGCCAGTTCAAATGATTTACCCGGTGGCAGGGTGGTTTGACCACTTTTCAGCCTCGCTACGGTGGGTTCAGAGACGCCAAGAATATGGGCCAACTGCAACCGCTTGAGCCCCAAGGCGCTGGCCGCTTCACACACCGCTCCGCTCACCAGCGCGGCATCGTCTGAAACCGGGAGGGGTTGTTCCATCACTGCTCTCCAATTAATATCTACCGATCCTTTTTATACCAATAAATATCTATAGATACAATATATAGATACCGGTCGATTTAACCTGCGACGGCTTAATAAGCGGTTACCGGGAACGAGATAGCCCGCCAGCCATTGCACCAAAATAGTGCGGCCGCATACCCCGTCCGCAGGGCGCAATTCCGCAAGCACCCGGCCACGCCAGCTTCGCACTACCTGGCCCGGTCCTTGCTAGCGCACCAGGCATCGACCAGTTTCCTACGAGTTCAGCGGATGAACCATCTGAATACAGTGCAGCGTTATCGCGATTACCGACCGGCCATACACGACTTGTTGGCGACCACCATCCGGAGTCTGGCGGAAGAGTGGCGTCAGGGCAGCGACCAGCAGAGCCGGCTGCGATCACTGACCCAGGTAGCCCGGCAATTTCCATTCATTAGCACCGTCTACCGGCTCGATGAACAGGGTCGACAACAGGGGGCCACTCTTTTAAGCCCGTCTACTCAAGGACACTCTTCGGCCGGCGATGGAGCTGACCGTAGCCATCGACCCTATTTTGAAAAACTACGCGGCGGTAGCGAATATGCCGTTACCGAGCCTTATCTATCGATCAACAATCAGGCCCTCTGTCTGTCGTCAATCTCCCGAATTGCCGCCACCGCTACCCAGCCGGATGGCTACATTGTGATGGATGTCGACCTGAAAAAACTGCTCTCCTTTTTTATGGGTGACGGGCGTCAGCGGCGTATCGAACCCGTTTTCAAACTGGTCTACGGTCTTATTTCCGGGATTCTGTTTGTGGTGGTGGGGGCCCTGCTCTGGCAGGCCGGTGGTCAGCTACTGTCGGTGCTGGGTAGCAGTGGCCATGTCGCCACCGAGCAGATTTTCGGGGTGGTGATCTACCTGACGCTGGCGCTGGCCATATTCGATCTGGGAAAAACAACCTTTGAGGAGGAAGTCCTGCTGGGCAAGGATGTATTTCGTCACAGTTCCACCCGGCGCACCATTACCCGGTTTATCGCCGCCATTCTCATCGCCATTTCAATCGAGTCGTTGATGCTGATATTTAAAGCGGCGCTGGATGCCGACCATGCCCTGTTAATGGCGGCCACCTGGGTAATGATGCCCGCGGTGGGGCTGTTGATCGGCCTGGGGATTTACGTCTATCTGGGAGCCAGAGCGGAAAAACTGCTGCTCGATACCAGTCGCCGATCCTAATATTGATCATAGTTAAACGCGTTGGCACCCCTCCACCAGGGTTAAAGGAGCCACAGAATCGACTGACGGTAAAACTACTTTAACCCTAATCCTTTTATAATACGCCGCCGCCCATCTGCCAGGGGCGTTTCAATCCTTTCACTCAGCTATCAAAGCCATGCTTGAACGTATCGAGAACACCCTTGAATCCACCATTTTCCAGAGCCGCTGGCTACTGGCGCCTTTCTATCTCGGCCTGGTGTTCAGTATTTTTCTGTTAATGGTGAAATTCGCCCAGGAAGTGTGGCACCTGACCAGCCACGTATTCGAAACCTCTGAAGGAGAAGTGGTGGTCGGCATCCTGGCGCTGGTTGATATGTCACTGGTGGGCAGCTTGCTGATGATGATTATCTTCAGCGGCTACGAAATATTTGTCTCCAAAATAGACGTGGCCGACCATGAAGACCGGCCGGACTGGATGGGCAAGGTCGATTTTTCCGGATTAAAACTGAAAGTAATCAGTGCCATAGTCGCCATCTCCGCCATTGACCTGCTGAAAACCTTCATCAATATCCCTGGCGAACTGACCGATGAACAGACCCGCGCCCTGATGTGGAAAGCTATTATCCACATGGTATTTGTGGTCTCCGGACTGGTCTTTGCGCTGATGGACAAAGTCGCCGGGGACACGGTAAAACACTAGGCGCGCCTCAATCACCGCAGTGACTGGATCTGCGACTGGTTAGAGCCTAGCGGGCAAGCAGCCCTTTCACGCCCGTTACCCAGCCGCCCCCGACTATTTTTCGCCCTTACACTCGTAAAAAACAGCATGGTATCTGCCTCGATGGCAAGCCGCTGGCGGCATCTTCCAACCGGGGAATCATCGGGTGACTCGAAGCGGCCCAGCGCTCGTCTCCTCGTCCGGTTATAACGGTCACCCGGGTGTTGAGAATTCTTCAGCGCTGCGCATACCCCCGCCCCGCGTAATCAAATCCCAATAACTCGAAATCTGACTGCGGATAGGGGACGCGAGGATTCAGGTAATAGGCACGAATTTCGGCGATTAATCCACCCTCGAACCGGTACCACTCGGCACCGCGGATCATTTCCGGGTCCGCGCCGGGGGTTGGAGTCCAGCGCATGGTCCATTCGATTACCGCTTCGTCTCCCTGAACGATGCCATGATCAACACTCCAGTGGCCATCAACCCTGGGCTGCATGGATAGCCAGTAGTGGGCCAGGGACGCGGCACCCCGTACCGGGTCGTGGTGGGTGTAGTAATGCACCACATCCTCGGTGAAGGTCGAGCGCATCAGTGCTTCATCGGCACTATTGCAACCCTGGTAGTAGCGCTCGATGGTTTTCAGGTGGGGATGGTCAATCATTGAAGTCTCCGTTATCGGCGGATCAATTAGCGAGAATCAACACCAGACACTGTCAGAATAGGCCCAATTTGGAACCCCTGGGAGGGATCGCCCGCTTGCGATCACGACCATGCGTTAGAGAACCCCGATCCGAGTAAGGCCCTGAGCCCGCCCCGATGCACCCACCTGACCCTGTTACACCAAAGGCGATTTAGGGACCGCATTCACCACCAAGAGTGGCCTCAGGAAGCTGACCGGCGACGCTGGTGCGGGCCGATCCTAGAACACCTGATTCCAGCCATAAACCTGGTCAACCGAGAAAAAGCCGTATTGGGCCAGAGGGTCGGCATCGTGGAGTTCAATGGCCTGCTGTTCTGATTCGGCTTCAAACACATTGATGGCGTGTCGGAAGCCTTCACAGGGACCTCCGCTGATGAGCCCACCGCTGGCTCTGAGCCGGGTTAAATGACCCAGGTGATCGACCAGCACCTGCGCCAGTTCGGCACTGACCCCCAATCCGGTCAATTCGCCCAGATTGAGCACTTTGCCTTCCTGGGTGGCCCGATCGATCGCGGCAAATGCATCGGCCGGTAAATCGCGCTGCAGGGTGGCGGTTTTATCGGCATCAAATTTCGAAATAATTACGTATTGCATGGTTCTCCCCCGATGACTAATGATGAGCAACTGCCGCCTTAACAGAACGCTGCTGCGCGTCTATCTGGAAGGGTGCGCCAAAACCTGTCAGGCCTTGCCGTCCAGCTCATCGAATACTTCTTTGGCGGCGTGCAGGCCGTTAATGGCGATGGGGAATCCCACATAGACAATCTGCTGGCTGATGATTTCTATCACCTCTTCACGGGTGAGACCGGCAGCCAGACCGCAGTTGATATGCAGTTTTAACTCAATGGGCGCCTGGATCGCGGTGAGCACGGCGATATTGAGCATCTCCCGGGTTTTGGTATCCAGCCCGGGGCGGGAGAGCACATCTCCGAGCACAAATTCCATGGCGTACTTGCTCACATCGGGAGCAATCTCATTGAGCCAGTTGACCATTTCGCCGCCGGCTCCGCCAGTTTCCGAACCGTGTGACAGCTCTTTCAGTTTTTCGATCCCCCGGGCGTAGCGCGCTTCATTGGTCAGATTCTCTGTATTCATTATTTTTCCTCCTCAGGAATGAAATTGCTCTTAAAGTACTGTTCTTATCATTGGTTTGGATTTCGGCTACCCGATTAAGCCATGCGATCGGCCAGGGAGCCAACCACGATTCGCGCGGTCTCCCTGTCGGGAAACATCATCTCCAGCCAGTTATCGCTCAGGGGGGTAATCACCTCGATAAACATGCCCGGCATCTGCTCGCCACCGTCAAAATAGGCAAAGCCCATTAACGGCGGTATTGCCGCACCCTGGGCAACCACCACACCCTCGCCCGCGAGTTTATCGATGGCCCGCTGATGCTCTTCGGGCGAGCAAATAGTCACCATGATGTGATGCATGGTCTCACCCTGTTTGTCGATAGCATCGCGATAAACGGTGGGACCTTCCAGGGGCTGAACCAGCTCCATGCAAACCTCACCGCGACGGCCGATGGCCAGGGTGGCAGTATGCTCCACCGGTTCGCCATAGTAGGTCGCGCCCTCTACCCCGGCGCGGGTGTCGATACCGATGGGCACCCAGGCGCTGATACCCAGAATTTTCTCGAACTGTGCCTGCGCAGCCGCCAGATCCCTGACCATTACCGAGACCTGATAGAGCTGCTGAACGGGTAACACCGCATCGTGGGTGAACTCTATCACCCGATCCGGGCTGGAACCGTCACTTTCACCTTCCACCACCACGATGCCCAGACCGCAAAGGGCCGCCCGGCTATCCAGCACCGTCCGTTCTCCCAAATCGCTGGTCTCGGTCTGCAACACCCCAATCTGTTCGCGGTTCAACCCGGCCAGCAATTCAGCCAGAGGTTGTTCTGCGCGGCCCACCACATGGCTCATACCCTCGCCATGGCTGGAGAGAAATTCACTATAGAAACTATGGCCGGATATCGGTTCCACTACCTCAATCACCACTGCACCGGCATTGCCGGACGCGACCCGGTAGCGGCACTCAACACCGGTTATGTCACGCAGCTCCCAGCGTTTTATTCCAAAGTAACGGGAATAGGCTTCGAGCACCGCCTCGGCATTGACTGCAGTGATACCGACCCGAAGTATATTGGCCAGAGGCAGGAGTGGAGCCATCGATTTTCCCTCTTATATTAGTGACTGAAGAGATAGCCGCTGCTACATATTTAGCGGTATCAGTAACATGGCACCGGTCATCACCACTGCCAACAATACCCCTACCATAAAGGCGTAGCCGGCAAAGTCAGCAAACTTGAGGCCGGTAATCGCCAGAATCGGGATGGCCATATAGGGGTGAATGAGATTAGTAAGAGTATCGCCATAGATATAGGCCATGGTTACGGTGACGTCGGAAACCCCTAAGGTTCGCGCCGCATCAAGCAGATAGGGCGCCTCTACCATCCATTTTGAACCCGCCGAAGGGATAAACAGATTCATCATTGCGGAGTAGACATAAACCACCAGCGGAAACAGCTGCTGACTGGAAAAAGCCACGAAGAGCCCACCCAGCCATTTACCCAGAGCGGTGCCGGTCAGCAGGCCAGAAATAGCCGCATAAAATGGAAACTGCAGAATAATACCCCAGGCCGCATCCAGCCCCCGGCGCACCGATGCCGTTAAAGATAGCGGGTTGCCGTGAAGCAGCATCGCCCCGCCGAGAAAAACGGCGTTATAGGCATTAATGTTCCAGCTGGCACCAAATCCTTTGGTGACAATCGAATGACCCAGCGTGTAGAGCATCAACACCCCGGCCAGATAACACCAGAAACGTTGGTTCTCCAGCCAGCCGGCCGGCGACTGGCGGGGCTCCGACAGTTGCGGCGGAGTCGGCAGGATTCGGTCCAGCCGCTCGGCATCAAATGTCACCACCCGCATGCCTGGGCGCGGATGCAGCAGCACTACACCGACGATGCTCACCACACTGATAACTGCGATAACTACGATGTTAAAACTGGAAAAAATGGTTTCCGTAATCGGAATAAGACGATTCAGGCTCGGTTCGCCCACCGCCGGATTAACCAAAGGATTACCGGGGGTGGCAACGATCAGCGCAGCGGAGCCGGAAAGCCCGGCGTTGGTAACTGTACCGGCACCCATAAAAGCAGCCGCCGATATCACGCGGACATCGCTATTGGGATTACGCCGCGCCAGAAATGGAATAAACATGGCACTGACCACAAAACAGAGCGCCCAGTTCAGGTAACCGGTCAGGGTGGTGACAATGGCCATCAGTAGCACTGCCTGCAGCGGTTTATCGGGATTGGGCAGCGATGCCAGTTTATCGAAAGCCCTGAATCCCAGTGGCGACATCACGCAGGCGTAGGCGGCCAGTATGGAGATCGAAAACTGCATGGTAATACTTAAAAATCCCCACATGCCGTGGCCCCACGCCAGCACCGATTCCTCTACCCCTGCCCCGGCACCAAGAATGGCCAGAGCAAACGCAACGACGGTCAGCATCATGCAGACCACCCACGCCTCGGGAATATATCTTTCTGCTACTTCTGATGCCCTCTCACCGGCGTGACTGAATCTCTCTAGTAATGCCACAGATCGCTCTCCAAAACGGGATAGCGGTAACCACCCCTGATTAGGCGTTGTTCTAATCCAAAAAAAAGCAGCTGATATTATCAGCGGCTCGGGTCTGCTCAGGCAGCGTCGATTTTCTGCTGCAACCGATCATTAAACTTGGTGGAATTGACCACAAAGCGCTGATGAGTGCCGTCGGTAATCTGATCTACCCCGTCATTGGCGGTAATCGCAAAGGTCAGTGATTTGCCAGCGACCTCGGTAAGCTCGACATTGACGGTGATCTCAAACCCCGGTGGAGTCGCTGCGGTGTGAGACAGATTCACGTGGGTGCCCACAGTCTGTTCCTGAGGCCAGTCCAGATGGGTTTTGAGCAGGTCAATACAGGCCCATTCCATCAACGCGACCATATAACCGGTGGCAAACACCTTCGGCATCACCTGAAAATCATCCGCCTCGGGATAAATATTGGGCACGGTTTTGCTATCGGGTACTGTGAACCTAAACTCGTGGGTCAGCCCCGGATTCAGGGTATCTTTCATTAAAACTTCCTCAATCGGTTAGTGGGTTTATTTGAAGCTGGCCAGCGCATCAACGATGGCAGTCGGCGTGCCTTTAGCCGGCACCATTACCGGGTTCAGGTCCAGCTCCTGCAGGGAGTCGCGGTGCTGATAAGCAAACCCGGCCACGCCCACCAGCGTATTAACCAGGGAGTCACGATCCAGCTCGGCCCGACCCCGGTAACCATCAAGAATCTTGCCGACCCCGATTTCCTCAATCATTGCCTGGGCACGCTCGGGGGTGATCGGGCATAGCGAATGGGAGTGTTTGTCCATGAGTTCGGCAAAAATACCGCCGGCTCCCAGGGTAATCACCGGCCCGGCGACATGGTCGTTGACCACACCCACCAGCAGTTCCAGCGCATCTTCAAAATCGACCATCTGCTGGGCGATGACTTTCCAGTTTTTCAGTCCCTGGGTTTTAGCCAGTTCGGTCAACTCGGCAGCGTGTTGCGCCAGCGAAGCGGCATCGGCCACCCCCACCCGCACTGCCCCGTGCTCGGTTTTGTGAGGCATTTCAGCCGATTCGAGTTTGACCACCACCGGAAAAGTATCCACTGTCTCGGCGGCACTAGCGGATGAATCTGCAAGCAGCGCAAAGCTCACCGGAGCGAGTCCATGCGCCTGCAACACCGGGGCCATTTCCGGATAGGTGGCAGTCTCTGCCCCCTGCCATGGGGTCACGGCATCGCTGCACCAGCCCTCCGGCAGGTAACCGGGCTTGTCAAAATAATCGCGCATGGCTGCCAGACCGCGAGCCATGGTGATCCCTCCATTAACCATCGGCATGGGGTCATGCTTGACCCACTCGCGATAGGTCTCCTTGATCGCCGTGGCTTCGATAGAGGAGGCAAAAATCGGTTTTTTCAGCCGACCCGCCCAGCCATTGATGGGCGCATAGAAGCGTTCGCCACCGTCCCAGTTGCCAAACATAACGGTCACCGCGTCGAACTCTTCTGCCTGACACATTTCGTCAACGATATCGAAATAGGCCTCGCTCCAGGCGTAGAGCTGGGCGGTTATATCGAAGGGATTATTAAAAGTGACGTTCTCGACGTGGGCGGGTAATTTGGAGGTCACGCTTTCGGGCAGCGGCGGCGTGGCAATGCCTTCATCGGCGAGCACATCCGCGGCCAGCGCCGACCAGCCGCCGGAAATACTGATCACCGCGGCACTGCGTACCGGGCGCCAGGAGCGCTGATGGATTGCTGCAAACATGGAAGCGCGATCAAGGGCCTCGTCAATAGTCGGCGCATAGATGCCGCCGGCCGCCTCTACCGCCGCCTGGCTTACCGCACCGGTTGTGGTAATAGCGCCAGTGTGTCCCAGCGCGGCGTTACGGGCGCTTTCGCTGCGACCCACCGGCACCACAATCACCGGCGTATTGTTAGCGCGACATTTCTGCACTGCTTCCACAAAATGGGGATAATCACCGAACTGTTCAACATAGGTCACCACCACCTTGGTATCGGCATTGGTCGCCAGGTAATGGAGGGCATCGGTGAGAGCAAAGTTAACCTGGTTGCCGGTGGATATCTGAAAACTGATTCCCATGCCACGATCCCAGACCGAGGCGCACATGGCCCCCATGACGCCGCTACTTTGACCCAGAAGCGCCACGTTACCGCCCTGATAGGGACGATTGATCGGGCCGGTCCATAGGTGGAGGCCCGCGCCAGCGTTAATAAAACCGTTGCAGTTAGGGCCGATCACAATCATGCCCAGTTCATCCACCAC
>JAYNPV010000023.1:0-280 GCA_038113925.1 Gammaproteobacteria bacterium
CTTTACAGGCGTGGGGGTAATCGCGATCCTTCTCTATATCCTTAACGGTGATCATGCCGGCCAGACCGCCCTGCTTATCAACCACCACCAGTTTTTCAATACGGTGCTGGTGGAGCAGCTTGACCACCTCTTCACGGCTGGCGTCTTCTTCCACGGTGACCAGTTTTTCTTTCGGCGTCATTACCTCAGCAACGCTCTGTTGCATATTGGTGACAAACCTCAAATCACGAGCGGTGACTATGCCCTCAAGATTGCCGCCTCGGACCACCGGCACACCGGA
>JAYNPV010000023.1:290-6527 GCA_038113925.1 Gammaproteobacteria bacterium
TGCTGGCGAGTCAGCTCCACCACCTCTCCAATCGAAACGCCTGGGTCAACGGTAATCGGATCTCTGATCACCCCGCTCTCAAAACGTTTTACCCTTAACACTTCCGCTGCCTGAGCCTCTGCGGTCATGTTTTTATGGATGACCCCAATTCCGCCTTCCTGAGCCAGCGCAATGGCCAGCCGCGCCTCGGTAACCGTATCCATGGCAGCGGAAACGATGGGCAAATTCAGTTCAATACGACGGGACAGGCGGCTTTTAAGGTCAGTCTCTTTCGGCAGCACATCAGAATGTGCCGGAATGAGCAAAACGTCATCAAATGTCAGAGCGTCGTAAGCTAACCGCATCGGGCAATCTCTCTTTGTCAGCACCCGGGCCGGTTTAAAACCACCCGAACGATGTCTGGGGAAAAACGGTTAATTATAAGATTTTGCAACCCGATCAGCCAATGCTGTTGAGAGAGTTAATCCCATACAATGGACCCCCATCACTGATCCGCGATATTTTATCCACCCACCAACGACGACATTCCATGCCGCCCAAAGATATTTACACCGTTTCGCGACTCGCTTTTGAGGCTCGCGGAGCGATAGAAAAACAGTTCCCCCTGATCTGGATTGAAGGAGAAATATCCGGTTTATCACGTCCAGCTTCCGGACATGTCTATTTCGTGCTCAAAGATAAACAGGCGCAGGTCAGGTGTGCGTTATTCAAAAACCGCCGAAGACAGCTCGGCACGGAACCTGAAAATGGCAAACAGGTGCTTATTCGAGCGCGGGTTACGCTTTATGAAGGCCGCAGTGAATTTCAAATCCTGGTAGAAGGAATTGAACCCGTGGGTGAGGGTCTTTTGCTACAACGGTTTGAGGCGCTGAGGAAGAAACTACAGGCCGAAGGCCTATTTTCCGACACCCATAAACAGCCATTACCTCAACATCCCCGGTCGATTGCTCTGATTACCTCGCCGACCGGGGCGGCAATTCGCGACCTGCTGATTACTCTTCGGCGCCGCTATCCGCTGGCTAAGCTTCGCCTCTTTCCCAGTGAAGTACAGGGCCCGGGGGCCGCTGAAAAACTTTGCCAACGAATTATTCAGGCCGGGGAAACCGAAGGGGTCGATATAATTCTGCTCGCCCGTGGCGGTGGCAGTATTGAAGACCTGCAGGCGTTTAATGACGAACAACTAGTGCGCACCATCTTCGCCAGCCCGCTGCCGATCATTGCCGGCATTGGTCACGAAAGTGACTGGACACTAGCGGACATGGTGGCTGACTTACGCGCCGCTACACCCACAGCCGCCGCTGAGTTAGCCACCCCCGACCAGGCTCAATTAATTAACCAGGTCACTTCCGTTCACGCACGCTTGGTCGCTACCATGGAGCGGCGCGTGAGCGATCGCAGCCAACAGTTGGACGGCTGGCAACGGCGCCTTGTCCACCCCGGCGAGAAGCTCCGTCAACTGCAAGATCGACTGAGCCATAACTGGCAACTAATAAGGCAACTTCAATCCAGCTTTAGTGCCCGGCTAGAGGCGCAGTTGCGTTATGAAACCACCCGATTGAGTCATCATTCTCCATTACGCTCTATCGAACAGAAGTCGAGCGGGGTAACGCAAAGACGATCTGAGATCGAGCAAAACATCAGAGCCAAACTCTCCACCGCTGCCCAACGGGCAGAGTCAGCAACCACCGCTCTGAGCGTCCTCAACCCGCTGGCGACATTAGCAAGGGGGTACGCAGTACTGCGCGACCCGGCGAGCGACCGGTTAATTACCCAGGGCTCTCAGGTTACTATTGATAGCGAGGTACAGGTTCAGCTACAAGATGCGGCCCTTGATTGCACGGTCAACAAAATTCTGCCTCTGGAAAACCCATGATCAGGACCCTCTATCCGCTGATATCAGCGCTACTGTTATCCCCCGCCCTTTTCGCCGCTAACGAAAACCAAGCCTGGTTACCCCGCGAGCTGCGTATACCGGGAGGAATTGCTCTGGTGGATATCACTGACCACTACGCCCCAGGTAAGGTGGCACTCCACGCCGGGCACCCTGTAAAAACGGTCACCCGTGCCGGACGCCAAATCGCCATAGTCGGCATTCCCCTGTCTGTTACCGCAGACTCCATCACCCTGTCGATTCACGCTGACAATGACGGCAATAAGGCCGAACCGTTGCAACAGTTTTTCATTGAAATTGGCGAAGGTAACTATCCCCAGGAACAATTGACCATCGCCGATACCAACAAGGTCTCTCCTGACCAGCAGTCGCTGCGGCGAATCCGCAGGGAATCAAAACTCATTAGTGAGTTTCTGGAAAACTGGCAATCGGGTGTGGTCGCCACCGGGGCTATGCAACTACCCACCGAAGGGCGTCTCTCCAGTTCTTTTGGACGCAGGCGTATTATTAATGGCCTACCGCGACGCCCCCATTCGGGACTCGACATTGCCGCTCCCGTTGGGCATCCGGTCTACTCCCCTGCTGACGGAGTAATCACCGGCGACGGCGATTACTTTTTTAACGGCAACTCACTTTTTATTGATCATGGCGAGGGGGTAATTTCCATGTTTTGTCATCTGGATCAAACCCTGGTTAAGCCGGGAGACCGGGTAGCCAAAGGCGCGCTAGTCGCCAGGGTCGGTGCCACTGGACGGGTGACCGGTCCTCACCTGCACTGGTCACTAAGCCTGAACGACGCCAGAGTTGATCCGCTATTGTTTGTCGAAAATAACTAGCTACTCAAATTAAGCGTAAAGTGGTTACCGCTATTGCTCTGCGTTTGACTCATTGGGGTAAAAAGCGCAAGATTCGCCCTACAATAAACCCGCAAACGGGAACGCTGTTCAAGGATTGATAATACCGGCCGCCTTATCCAACGAAACCGGCAAAGCTACCAATCATAATGATACTTACCCCCCCAATCAGGATGCATAAATAATGGCAAGCTCAGAACTTGTCATTTTATTCTCTGACGTGGCCGGCAGCACGCGGCTGTATGAACGTCTGGGCGACGAAATCGCGCGGCCGCTCATCGCAGCCTGCATTGACCTGATGTCCAAAGCGGTCAAGAAACAGGGCGGTAAAATAATCAAAACCATCGGTGACGAGGTCATGTGCACCTTGCCGGACGCCGATAGTGCCGCTGCCGCTTCCATTCAAATACAGGAAGAAATCATTGATGGGATCGAGGTCGGCGGCAGCATGCACCCGATCATGATTCGCATCGGGTTTCATTACGGTCCGGTGATCCACGAAAAAGGCGACGTGTTTGGCGATGCGGTTAATGTGGCCGCGCGGATGGCCGCACTGGCCAAAGGCGGGCAACTCATCACCACGCAAGAGACCGTGGAGGCAATGAGCCCGCTCTTTAAATCCAGCGCCCGACTGCTGGACCGGCTGACCGTGAAAGGCAAAAGCGAAACCATCGATATCTATGAGCTGGTCTGGCAGGAAGACGACGCCACCCATATCGCCACCGGTTTATTCTCCGCCCCCGAACCATCAGCAACACTAAAACTGACCTATGATTCGGCCGATCAAATCATCGACGAAACACGGCTGCCCATGTCTGTGGGCCGAGGTAGCCGGGCGGATATGATGGTGAATGACACCTTTGCGTCACGTGAACATATTCGGTTTGAATCCCGACGGGGCAAATTTGTCCTGCTCGACACCAGCACCAATGGCACCTATGTCGAAACTGCGGAAGGTGATTTCTATCTGCGCCGCGAGGAACTGGTCCTCAGGGGAACCGGGAAAATCAGTCTCGGTCGCGAACTCAGCCAAAACCCCGATCAGTTCATATCTTACGAAATCATCGAAGACTAACCTCCCAGAGCGGCCCTGCTCTGTGCTCGGGTCGCCCCAAATTCAGACAATCCAGCAATGATAAAACCCTTTGCATCGGTCGCCGATCAACCTGTTTTGGTGGTGGGGGGGGCACGCGGTATAGGCCTCGCTATCGCTACTCGCCTTGCCGAACAAAATGCGTTACTCAGCCTTACCGCGCGCAAGCGGGAGGATGCGAACCAGGCCGCAGCAGAAATAAGCGCCGCCACCGGGAATCCGGCGGTCACCGGGTTGCAACTCGACGTCACCCGGGATACGGCGGACACGCTCGAACATTGGTTTGACACCCACGGCCTGCCGCAAACCATGGTCTACAATGCAGGGGTTAGCCCCGTCTATGAGCGGCCCGAGAAGATTACCGACACAGATTGGGATTCGATTATTGCCACTAACCTTACCGGGGCCTTTGTTGCGGCACGCACCTATGCTAATCGGCTAATTGAAGCCGAAAAACCCGGGTCGATTGTTTACGTAAACTCCATTGCCGGACTGATCGGTTCGCCCCGCTTAAGTGCCTATACGGCCTCCAAACACGGCCTCACCGGTCTGGTCAAAAACCTGGCAATGGAGTGGGCGCCCAACAATATTCGCGTTAATGCTATCGCCCCGGGATGGGTGCGGACAGACCTGACCGCCGGTCTACAACAAAACCCGGTCCTCGAACAACGACTGATTGACATGGTGCCAATGGGTTACCTGGCTAATCCGGAGGATGTTGCCGATGTCGCTGTATTTTTGTGCAGCGATAGCGCCCGGTATGTAACCGGCGCAACCTGGTCAGTGGACGGGGGCATGACTTGCGGGTGAAGATTATCGCTTCACCAAAAACCAGCGGAGAGGCAGAGCATGGCATTTATCAAAGCTTGTGACGAAAACGACCTTGCAGTGGGAGAGAAAAAGAAATTCAACCTGGGCGATCGATCCGTACTGCTTTTCCACCTGGCAGATGGTTATTACGCAACTGCCACCCACTGTACCCATACTTTCGCGCCTCTGGGCCGCGGCAAGATTGCCAACGAATGCAACATTGTCTGTCCTTTTCACCGCGCTGAGTTTGATATCAAAACCGGGGAAGTACAGAAATGGGCAAACTTTCCACCAGGAATTGCCCAGTTAACCAACCTGCTGCGTAAGGAAAAAGCCCTGACCACCTACGCCACCAAAGTTGAAGCGGGCGCGGTGCTGGTGGATATTTAATCAGCGCCAGGCCCGGTGCCCGCTTGCGGAATCTCTTAAACTGCCGCGCCCGGATATTTGGATACCAATAACTGGTGAACCGTCGTGGTGACCAGTGCCTCCTGCCCCTGAGCCGCTGCTCGACGCATAATAGCCCCTGTCAGCCCTCCCAGCTCCAGTGGTGTGCCACGAGCAGCATCCACGTGCATTGAGGATTTCAGCGGGGGCATGGATTCCAGCGCAACCGCCAGCTGCTCCAGTTCCGTGGGGGAAATTTCCACACCGTCAGCCCCCGCCGCGGCGGCGGCTTCACGCATCATGTTCTGCATCAACCAACGGCTCGAAGGGCTGCTGTAGAGCGTAGGAATATCCCCCTCCAGCAGAGCCGTAACCGGATTACAGGCACAGTTGATGATCATTTTTTTCCAGCTTTCATGACGAATATCATTTGCTTCAGAAGCACTGAAACCGGCGCTGTTGAGCACCTCCACCAGGGGAGTAATCCGCGCGCTAAGCCCAGTGGGATGCTCCCCAATCCGGGTAATTAACTCGCCCACCAGATCGACTTCGCCCTGGTCATTCAGGTGAGCACCAAAGCGGACCGTCATTGCACCGATCACCGACCGACCAAACAGCTCCTCGAGTCGGTTTTCGTTATCAACCCCGTTTTGCAACGAAACGATGTGGGTAGTAGCGCCAGTGTGGGGGAGCAGCTTTTCAGCGAGATCGACCGTATCCTGAGACTTACAACAGAAAAGCAGGTAGTCAATGTCGGCCAGCGCCTCCAACTCACCCGGCTGGCCACTGTCAACGACATGGGGGAAACGGGTAGTCCGGTCACCGTCATAATGAATAACAACGCCCTCCTCCCTGAGCTTTGCCACTCTCGCCCCGCGGGCGATGAGGGTTACCTGCGCCTGATCGGTCAACAGACCACCAAACAAACTGCCCAGTCCACCGGCCCCGGCGATGGCTATTTTTAGCTGTTTAGCCGTCACCGGCAGCTACCTTTTCAGCAAATCGATCTTGCCACTCTTGCCCAACCAGTCGTCTGCATCGGCCGGTGGGTCCTTGCATTCGGTTATTAAGGGCCATTTTTGCGACAGATCCGCGTTAATCTGCAGGAACTGTTGCTGATCATCGGGGAGGTCTTCCTCGTCATAAATCGCTTCGGCGGGACACTCTGGCACGCACAGGGTGCAATCAATACACTCTTCGGG
>JAYNPV010000023.1:6537-9309 GCA_038113925.1 Gammaproteobacteria bacterium
CTTCGGGATCAATGACCAGAAAATTGGGGCCCTCGTGAAAACAGTCGACAGGACAGACCTCCACGCAATCGGTGTATTTGCAGAGAATACAATTTTCGGTGACCACAAATGTCATGATGAAATTAACCTGATTAGAAAAAATTGATTGGCGGTGGAAGAAAAAGCGGCCGCGATTATACCGGCTCAGCGATCATCGGCGAGCTGCCGTAACTGGTAAAGCAGCCCGTGCGCCTCCCGCGGCGTCATATCATCGAGATTGGCCAGTCGCAGGGCGTCGACAACCGGATGGGTTGGTTCTTCAAACAGGGACAACTGATTTTGGCCACTACTGCCGAGGTTAAGTGGTTGGGCGGTACGATCAAAATCTCCCAAACGTTTACGTGCCAGGGCAACAACTGCAGCGGGAACCCCGGCCAGCGCGGCCACCTGTAATCCATAACTTTCACTGGCAGGGCCCGGTTTAACCTGGCGCATAAAAACAATTTTGCCGGCGTGTTCCAGCGCGTCTAGGTGAAGATTCTCTACCCCTTCCTGCTCCTCGGCGAGTATGGTTAACTCGAAATAGTGCGTAGCAAACAGGGTAAGCGCGCGTACCTCTCGGACCAGGTAATCGGCTATCGCCCAGGCCAGAGAAAGGCCATCATAAGTACTGGTACCCCGCCCGATCTCGTCGAGCAACACCAGGCTATTAGGGGTGGCGTTATGCAATATATTGGCCGCTTCAGTCATTTCCACCATAAAAGTAGAGCGCCCACCGGCCAGATCATCCGACGCACCAATGCGGGTAAATATTCGGTCAATCGGCCCGATCATGGCGCTGCGAGCAGGCACATAACAACCGGCATGGGCCATGAGTACGATAACCGCATTCTGGCGCATAAACGTTGATTTCCCCCCCATATTGGGGCCGGTGATCAACATCATTCGCCGCGAGGGTGAGAGCGTAAGGGAGTTATCAATAAAGGCTTCACTGCTGATCTGTTCGACCACCGGATGACGCCCGGCCTCCACTTCGATGCCGACCTGGTCGGTGAGAACGGGGCGCACGTAATCCAGCGTTTCGGCTCGTTCAGCAAAGTTAGCCAGTAGATCCAGCTCTGCCAACGCGGCAGCGCAAACCTGTAACGCGGTGAGCTGATCTACCACCAGACTCAGCAGTTGCTCGTAAAGTTCCCGTTCCAGGGCAAGGATTCGCTCCTGAGCGCTGAGGACCTTCTCTTCCAGGGTTTTCAGCTCCGGTGTGACATAACGTTCGGCATTTTTTAGCGTCTGGCGTCGCTGGTAATCTTCCGGCAGTTCCCCTGGGCGAGCTCTTGATACTTCAATGTAATAACCATGAACCCGGTTATAACCCACCTTGAGGGTCGATACGCCGGTGCGCGCCCGTTCTCGTGCTTCTATCTCATTGAGCAACAAACCGGCATCGCCACCGATGCGCCGCAGTTCATCAAGCCCCGAATCGTAACCCTCGGCGATAACACCGCCGTCACTTACCCTTACTGGCAACTCTGCCTCAAGGGCCTGTTGAAGCGTGGCCAATAGCTGCGGAAACTGCGCCGCCCGCTGCTGAATGTTACGCACCAGCGGCGCATCATACTGGTCCATTAATTGGTGCAACTCCGGCAACTGGGCGAGCGTGTCGCGCAACACCGCCAGATCACGCGGCTTGGCGCTTCCCAATGCGACTCGAGCCAGTATTCGCTCCAGGTCACCGGTGCGCTGTAATCTTTCCTGTAGCGGCTGCCACCCCTCACTCTCGGCAATCGAGGCGACAGCAAAATAGCGATCATTCAACACCCCATGGTCCCGTAATGGTCGGTTCAACCAGCGTCGCAGCAATCGACTGCCCATACTGGTGACACAACGATCGAGTACGCCGGTGAGCGTGGCTTTATCGTTCCCTGCAAGTGAGGTATCTATCTCAAGGTTTCGACGGGTAGCGGCATCGATCAACACCGTATCTTCGGTCTGTTCTAGCTGTAACCCCTGCAGATGGGGTAACGCGCTCTTCTGCGTATCCTGCAGGTAGCAGAGCAAGGCGCCCGCCGCCGCCACTGCTAATGGCTGATCGGTGCAGCCAAAACCACCCAGGCCAACCGTACCGTACTGTTTGCAGAGCACCCGTTCAGCACTGTCCGGATCGAAATGCCAGACCGGCCGCTCGACTATCTGTGCATTAAGGTCATCAGTTGCCTCTGCCAGCACTGCGCCTTCGGCAATGAGTAATTCCGCCGGACCCAGCCGGGCTAATTCACCACGGAGTAGCTCTACACCGCTGCCCTGTTGCAGGGTAAATCGGCCACTGCTTAACTCCACGCAGGCAAGACCAAAACGCTCCACAGCGCCACTGACCGCCACCAGACGATTGTCGCGATACTGATCAAGAAGTTCCTCTTCAACCAGGGTGCCGGGGGTCACCACCCGTACTACGCCCCGCTCCACCGGCCCTTTTGATTTTCCCGGTTCGCTGAGCTGCTCACAGATGGCGACTGATTTACCCGCCGTCACCAGCCTGGCGAGGTACTGATCAAGGGCATGAACCGGAACCCCGCACATGGGAATCTTCTCACCGGCGGAGTGACCACGGGAGGTCAGGGCAATACCTAACAGGGCTGAGGCTTCTACGGCATCTTCGTAAAAAAGTTCGTAGAAATCACCCATCCGATAAAACAGCAGCGCGCCGGGGTAGTCGGCGCGGATTCCCAGGTATTGCTGCATCATGGGAGTATGTAGCGATTTATTCGAACCGGCGGCGACCATACTCAATAACGG
>JAYNPV010000023.1:9319-19409 GCA_038113925.1 Gammaproteobacteria bacterium
ATAACGGCTAGTCTTTAGAGTTCAAATAGGGGCGGATAGTGGTGAGTATCTCCCGTAACACCTTGTGATTGGCTGCAACAATATCTCCGGATTGCAAAAAATCGTGGCCACCCAGCATATCGGTAACCAGACCACCGGCCTCCTGAACCAGCAGAACACCCGCCGCGATATCCCAGAGATTCAGATTGAACTCCCAAAAGCCGTCCACGCGGCCAGCCGCCAGGTAGGCCAGATCCAGCGCCGCCGACCCGGGGCGACGGATACCACTGGTTTTGACAATCAACGCTTGCAAAGTGCGCATGTACAGATCGAGGTTTTCGGTATCCCGAAAGGGAAATCCCGTGGCCAGCAACGCGCCCTGCAAATTAGGCCGCCGGGCCACACGAATCCGTCGGTTATTCATCATCGCCCCCTCGCCCCGGCTGGCGCAGAAAAGTTCGTCAAGGTTGGGGTCGTAGACCACACCATGTTCCAGACGATCTTTAAAACGCACCGCGATGGAAACCGAGTAGCAGGGAAATCCATGCAGGAAATTGGTGGTGCCATCCAGCGGATCAATGATCCAGGTGTAATCATGCTCACCGTCAGCGCCGCCTTCCTCCCCCAGGATGGCATGGTCAGGATAAGCCTTGCGAATGGTGTCAATTATCCGCAGCTCGGCCTCCCTATCCACCTCACTGACAAAATCATTGGGACCTTTTTCGGCTACCTGCAAATTGTCGAGTCGCCGACTGGCTCGAACAATAGTCTCGGCACCGGCGCGTGCAGCACGCACGGCGGTAGTCATAATAGCTGGAGAAGACACTAGTAGATTGAACTCAACTGATTTAGGGATCGAATACCGATCCGAAAGAGCAAGCAAGCGAAAGAACCGTAACTTTCAACCGGTCTTCGACGGCCATGACACCCAAGTTTACCGCGCCAGCGGCTCTGGCCACCAGTGGAGCAATGGTTCTGACTCGCTCAACTAGCTACAATGGGGGAGCTGAAACGGCGATCCCTCGAAGTATCAATCAACCGAATTTATCCCACCCATCCGAGTTACTCCGCATTGCTTCCAACCATGGCCCACGCTAATACTCAGTTAGAGAATATCCGTATTGTGCTCTGTGACACCACTCACACCGGCAACATGGGAGCCGCCGCTCGGGCGATGAAAACCATGGGGTTGAACAACCTGAGGTTTGTGAATCCCCAACGCCCCCCCGATGATCAGGCCATTGCTCGCGCTACCGGCGCGAGCGACCTGCTGATGTCCGCACCGATACTATCGGATCTCGGCAGTGCTATTGACGAATGCCAGCTTGTGTTTGGCAGCAGCGCCCGTAGTCGTAGCATTGGCTGGCCGACGGTCACCCCCGGCGAGGCAGCGGCACTGATCGCGGACCACAATCCCGCTACTAAAATTGCCTTTTTATTTGGCAAGGAGCAGTACGGGCTTACCAATGAACAACTCGATCGCTGCCAGTACCTGGTAAAAATACCCGCGAATCCGGACTTCAGCTCCTTGAATCTGGCCTCTGCGGTACAACTTATAAGTTATCAGCTGCGCATCACCCTGCTTAATGAGCACACTGCGGATGTTCGCGAACCGACCCGGCAGACCGACCTGCCGGTAGGTAATGCCGAATTTGAAGGCATGTTCGAACATCTCACTGAAGTGCTTTCCACGATCGAATTCGTTGATCTGGATAATCCGGGCAAAGTATTACGCCGAATCCGCGCCCTGCTGCAGCGTGCTCAGATGAGTCGCAATGAAGCAGCCATCATCAGAGGTATCTGCAGTGCCATCGTACCTCCAGACAATCAGAACCGGCGCAACCAGGACAGGACCAATGTTTGAACGTCTTCGTGAAGATATCGCCAGTGTTTTTGATCGAGACCCGGCAGCCCGCAATACCATTGAGGTGCTGACCCTCTACCCGGGGTTGCAGGCGATCTGGCTGCACCGTATTGGCCACTGGTTCTGGGTGCGCAAACTCTTTTGGCTGGGGCGGGCGGTGTCGCATGTCGGCCGGTTTCTTACTGGCATTGAAATTCACCCGGGCGCGATCATCGGCCGTCGTTTTTTTATTGACCACGGCATGGGCGTGGTGATCGGGGAAACTGCCGAAATAGGCGATGACTGCACCCTATATCATGGCGTTACTCTGGGGGGTACCAGCTGGCAAAAAGGCAAACGTCACCCGACGTTAAAGGACAAGGTGGTGGTCGGCGCCGGGGCTAAAATTCTTGGCCCCATTACCATTCAGGAAGGCGGCCGCGTGGGGTCAAACTCGGTGGTCACCAAAGAGGTCCCGGCCGGAACCACGGTAGTCGGCATTCCGGCCCACGCCATTCATCCCGGCGATAAAACCAGCGACCGTAAAGCGACGGCCGATCGCATCGGATTTGCCGCTTACGCTCAAAGCGGAGACGACGCCGACCCGGTCAGTCACTCAATCGATACCATTCTTGATCACATCCAGGCGGTGGACGAGCAGATGAAAAAAATCACCGAATCGCTTGATCATATGGGTGCGCACCTGCCCTCGCCAACGCTGCCGCCGATTGATCCGGTCGATGATTAGACTGCGATTACGCGGACCGCTGTGAACCCCACCTATTTCGATTACGCGGCCACAACTCCGGTGGATCCGCGGGTCGTTCAGGCGATGCAGGCCAGCCTCGGCTCGGTTTACGGCAACGCTTCCGCCGTTCAACACGCAGCGGGCCGGGAAGCCGCAAAGGCAATCAGCCAGGCACGCGACCAGCTTGCAACACTGGTGAAGGCCGATCCGGCCGCGATCACCTGGACTTCCGGGGCCACCGAGTCCAACAATCTGGCAATCCTTGGCGCCGCCGAGTTTTATGGTGACCGGGGCCGGCATCTCATCTGCTCGGCCACCGAACACAGCTCGGTACTCACACCGATGCAGCAGCTTCAGCGCAGGGGTTACCGGTTAACATTACTGCAACCGGATAGCGATGGCATCATCACTCCTGAGCAGCTGGCCGCAGCACTGCAACCCGATACGGTACTGGTATCCATTCAACACGCGAACAACGAGACCGGTGTTTGCCAGGATATCGCCGCTCTGGGGAATTGCCTTGAAGAGAGTCAGGCCCTGTTTCATGTCGATGCGGCGCAAAGCCTGGGTAAAGTAACTATTGATATGAGTAGGCTTAATTGTGATCTGGTTTCATTTTCCGCCCACAAAATTTACGGTCCGAAAGGGGTCGGTGCCCTCTATGTGCATCGCAAACCCAGAGTCAATTTAACCCCCATGCTGTTTGGCGGTGGTCAGCAGGCTTCGCTGCGCCCTGGCACCCTGCCCACCCATCAGATTGTCGGTTTTGGTGAAGCCTGCGAAATCGCCGATCAGCAATTGCCGCAGGAGTGGGATCAGCTCTGGGCGTTACACCGCCGCCTGATCGGCTCACTGATTAGCGACCATTCCCACCCAGGCTATCGACTCAATGGCCACGCCAGCCAGCGGCTACCCGGCATCATCAACCTGAGTGCCATCGACAGCAGCCGCGACCTGCTGGCAGAACTACCCAAACAGTGCCTGGCCAATGGCTCGGCCTGCAACTCGGCACAGCCCGGGCCTTCCCATGTTCTGCTGGCCATGGGATTGAGCCGTCAGGCTTCCGCCAATGCACTGCGCATCAGCTTCGGCCGCTTCACTTCAGCGTCTGAAATCGATACCCTGTCAACGGATTTGCTCGGCCTGATCGGCCACTAATACAAGCGATTTCTGCCCTTAATGGCAACGGCGACATCGCGTTGAATGCACAATTCAACGCCCACTATCCGTGATAACTATTTCAGGAGACTGACTCACCATGCGCGTGATAATTCTGGGGGCCGGTGGCCTTGGTTCGTTATTTGGTGCCCGCCTGGTTCAGCAGGGGGCAGATGTCACCCTGATCGCCCGGCCCGCACACGTCGAGGCCATTAATCAGCATGGCCTGAAAGTTTCTGGCGTCAACGGCGAGAGTACGGTCACCAATATCCAGGCGGTCACACAGGCCGAGGATGCGGAAGGTGATTTTGATTACCTCATCCTGGGTGTAAAAAGTAAAGACACCGCGGCCACCCTCGACAGCGCCAACTGCCTCAAGGGACGTGTCCAAACCGCCTGCTCATTCCAGAACAACACCACCAAAGAGGATGACCTCGCGGCCTGGTTGGGAGCCGACCATGTCATCGGATTCGCCACCATTGAGGCCGCTGCACTGGTGGAACCCGGCCACGTTGCCCACACCTTCAAACTGCCCCAAAGCACCTATTTCGGTGAGCTCGACGGCACTCTTTCGCCCCGTGTCGAAGCCATTGTCGATGCCTGTAATGCTGCAGGGATCGGCACCAAAGCGATGACCAATATCAAGCAGGTGATGTGGGAAAAAGTGACCCAGATCGCCAATGCTGCCGGCTGGTCTGTCAGCACCCTGGCAGGCAACCAGTCGCTCTACATGAACGAAGGCATGATTATCAAGGAGGGTGCCGAGCACTATGTGCAGTATGCGCGGGAGCTGATCCGCGTCTACAAAGCCCTGGGCTATCAACCGGAGAACTTCTTCGCTCCGGTATCCAAATTAAAAGAACTCGATAGCGGCAGCTTCGACGACGCGGTCGCCACTGTCATCGCCATCGGCGAGGGCATGACCAAGGCAGGAATGAAGGGACGCCCCTCCATGTTTGACGACGTCATTCGCGGCAAAAAAACCGAGGTGGAAGAGACCATCGGGCCTTTCGTGCATAAAGCCAGAGAGCTCAACATTGCCGTTCCCACTGTCGATGCGGTCTATCGCATCATCAAAGTGCTCGATCACTATTTAGTCTGAAGCAAACGGGGCTGCACAAAACGGCGGCCACAACGAGCTGATCGCGGCGACTGGCGTCCCTGGTCAGCTCATTGGAACTCTCACCTTAAAGCGGTTATAGCAAGCTGGCGGGCGTCGAGCCGCCAGCTTGCCGGGCAGCGGGACACCAGCAACAGACGGGAAGATGGATTTTCATCCACTCAATGGGTAGTCTTACCCACCGCGTAGCGCCAACCCGATAATCGCTGTTCAGGATTGCCAGATTGGAACAACCCGGATAACCAACCAGGTAATCCAGTTCCTGGCTACGCAGGATTTAAACCAAAAAAGGAGAGGATAACCATGGCATTAGACTACACCCGTAGCGACGCAAAGCAGTGGGCACTGGGAACTATCAAGGGCTTCTACATGTGCCCGATTTCACCGGTTAACGATCAGTTTGAAATTGACGAACCGGCACTTCGAGAAAATATCGAACAGTTTATCGATATCGGCGTTAACGGCCTGGTGGTGGGCGGTTTTATCTCGGAAGGCTGGAATTTAACCGCGGATAAATGGTTGCGTTTTCACCAGGTGGTTGCAGACGCGGCCAACGGGCGTATCCCGCTCTGGACCATTATTCTTGACCCCTGCGTACATACTGCACTGGAGAAAATGCACGCCATAGAAGCGATGGGCTTTGAAGGTGCCGAAGTCATCAATCCGGTGGTGCAATTGCGTACTGACGACGAGATTTTTGACTGGTTTAAATATCTCACCGACCGTACCGACCTGGCGATCTGTCTCTACCGCACACCGGTATCAGGCAAGGTGCTGGGTTTCGATCTAATGCGCCGTTTAGCCGATATTGATACCTGTGTCGCGGTCAAGCAGGGTTCCCTGGTTCGAGCGGAGACCTTGAAACTGCGCCGCTTAATGAGAGACGATTTCATCGTTTCCGATCCCTCGGAAGCTGTTTTTCTGGAAGAGCTGCGTATCGGTGGTCAGGTGGTCTGGGGAGAGGTTTCCTATATCCTCTACGGCAAAAAACGCCATCTTGTTAACGAATACCGGGCATTGGCAGCCGAGGGAAAATGGGAAGAAGCGCGCCGGGTATCCGATGAACTCAACCCCATCCGGTTACTGCTAGAAGATCTGATGCTCTGGAAAATCGCCGAAACCGCCACTTACGCCGGCACCATTGCCGGAGTAAAAGCGTGGTTTGAGGCCATCGGACTTAACGGCGGGCACATAATCCCACCCCTTAAACCTATCCCCCAGTCAGAAAAAGATGAACTAAAAGCCAAGCTGGTCGAGCTCGGCGTTTGTTAGGTTAGGTTAGCTTGTCCCATGGCCTGAAAATCAGGCCTTTAATACCCTCGATCGGCACCTGAAAATAGTGGCTCATCTGGGCGTCACGACCCTCGGCGCTCAGGTGGGCTTTTCCTCAGCAGGCTCTGCCGTCCATCCCTCTATCAAGCAACCGGAGCTTGCCCCATGCCCGACCTGCAATCCGTCTGGTTTGCTACTGCCTCGCTGCAGTTCGTGAACAACATCGTACTGACCAATCCCAATCCTTTCGCGGATGAGGGTTTTGAAGTTTCGGCTATGGACCCGGGCGTAGGAGATCGGGTGGTTAAAGCGCTGATGGACCAACGGGTGGAATACTGCAATGTATTGGGCATGCCGCTGATACGGGCCGCATCCGGCTATCCACTTAAATTTGTTGCCTCCTTTCAAAACAGCGGCTGGGAGCTTTGGACCCGCCCGGAAATCACCGCGCTCAAACAGCTGGAAGGCAAAACTATCGGCCGCACCTCTCCCTACCCTCGCGAACGCCTGAACAGCGCCCTGGCCGCTGCAGGAGTCGATCCCGATAGCGTGAGTGAGGGGCCCTTTATCCCTCTCGATGCAGCAGGGATAAACAGCGTGGTCGAGGGCGTGGTCGATGGTGCCTTGATCATGGCACCGGTCTCCTCCATCGCCCGGGAAGCGGGGCTGGTCTCTCCCTACAACCTTAATCTTGCCGGACACAGCGCGGCCTATGGCCTGATGACCACCGAGCAGATGCTGGCAGAAAACCGCGATCAGGTTAAAAGATTTTTACGGGCAACCCTGCGCAGTAGCCGGGAATTGCAGACTGATCGTGACCTCGCCTATCAACTGGTAGCCAGGCAGGGGGTCGCTGAGCGTTTTATTGATCAGGCGCTCGACTCAACCCTGCCCTACTTGAATCCCACCGGTGAACTCTCTGAGACTACCCAGCATCGCTGGATCGAGACCGCCAAAACCATCCTCGGCCTTGATGAGAAAATTCCGCTGCAACGGGTATTCGATTTTTCAATACTGGCGGAACTGGCGGCGGAAGATTAATCACCACCCACAAGCGGAGTAGAAAATGGCAAGAGTTGCAATCCAGAAACCCGATCAGGTCGATGACCCGATTATTCAGGAGATTTTCAGCTGGGTTACCGGCATGGAAGGCGCGGTACCGAATCACTTTTACGTGGAGCTCAATTTCCCCGAATACCTGAAAGCCAAGCTCGGCTCCACCAAAGTGCTCTGGGAGATGGGCGAGCTGACCATGGAGGAGATTCAGCACATCGGCATTCTGATTTCCCGTGCTAACGGCTGCCCCTACTGCACCGGGGCTTTCTGCACCATTCTCAATTACGGCCTGCAAACCGCTGAGGAGTACGTCTTGTCCCTGGCCGAAAATGGCATTGCGGCCATCAGCGATGATCGCCTGAAAACCCTGCTCGACATTGCCCTGAAAGCCAACAATGACCCCAAATCGATCAGTGATCAGGACATCTCTGACCTACGCGACCTTGAGCTTACCGACAAAGGTATCGTGCAGCTGATTCACCTGGTGAGCGATTTTGCGTCCTACAATCGGCTGAACCTGGCGCTGGATACGGACTACGATTATCGGGATATCTGGCGGATAAACCCGTGAATTCCACTACCGCTCTCTCCGGGGACGATTCGTCATTTAGTGATAAAGCGTCCCGCGCTAAAATCGACGCCTATTGGTAACGATGGGCGTGGGCCGGATAGGTACCGATTATGCGCAGTGTCTCGCTATAGAACTGCAACTCTTCGAGGGCGTAACGCACCCGCTGTTCATCGCGGTGAGCTTCAATATCCAGATAGAACTGGGATGACTGAAAAGAGTCATCGGGCATGTAACTCTCAAGCTTGACCAGGTTAATGCCGTTGGTGGCAAAGCCACCCATCGCCTTGTAGAGGGCTGCAGGCCGGTTATGAACGCGAAACATCAAGGATGTAATGTAGTGGCCACCCGGCGTCTGCTCTGGAACCCGATCCTCACGAGAAAATACCAGAAACCGGGTGGTGTTACCGCTGCGGTCCTGAAAGTCCCGCTGCAGGATCTCCAGCCCGTATAGTTCAGCCGCCAGGCGCGAGGCAATCGCCCCGTGGCCCACCTGCGGAGTTTCGGCTAACTGCTGGGCGGCACCGGCGGTATCCCCCATCACTACGCGAGTCAGTCCCAGTTTATCAATGTGGCGCGCGCACTGCGCCAATGCCTGTGGATGAGAACCCACATGGGTAAGTTCGCCAAGGCTTGCCCCCGGCGCCGCCAACAGGCAGTGGCTGATGGGTTCAAAATGTTCACCGATCACATGCAGACTGGTTTCCGGGATTCGGTGATAGATCTCTTCGACTCGTCCGGCGGTGGAGTTTTCCAGCGGAATCATCGCCAGCTCGACCTCCCCGGATTCCACCTGCTGAAAGGCATCCTCAAAGGTGAGGCTAGGAACCCGTGCGTACTCGGGAAAAACATTCAAACAGGCCAATTCTGAATAGGCACCCGGTTCGCCCTGAAAGGCGATGGTTGGTTTGCTGCTGGTCATGATTCTGCTTTGACTTAAGTGGAATAAGAAAGTTGAATGAGGAAAATTTTTTCGTCTGAACCCGTTATCACAGGAGCGAAAAATGTAATGATAAATGGTAAAAGCAATCTGCGCCGGAAATAGCCATCATTCAGCCGTTTACCTGTTTCTGATCAAAGCCCCGATCAAGGCCCCAATCAACCCAGAGATATAACCGGACCCGCGAGGAGAAAAACACCATGGCCGACGCCTATATATACGATACCGTTCGCACCCCCAGAGGCCGGGGCAAACCCGATGGTGCCCTGCATGAAGTCACCCCCATTCGCCTGGCCAGCAGCGTGCTTAAGGCGACTCGGGACCGTAATCAGCTGGATACCTCACGGGTAGACGATGTCATTATGGGTGTGGTCAGCCCGGTGGGCGAACAGGGAGCAGATATCGCCCGGGTTGCGGTAATCGAAGCCGGATATGACGAACAGGTCGCCGGCGTGCAGATCAATCGTTTTTGTGCATCCGGGTTGGAAGCGCTGAATATGGCAGCCGCGCAGATCATGGCCGGGCAAAACGATATGATGATCGCCGGCGGCGTTGAGTCCATGTCCCGCGTACCGTTAGGGCAGGCTGGCGGCGCATGGTCCACCGACCCCCAGGTCGCCTTTAACTCCTATTTTGTGCCCCAGGGGGTCTCGGCGGACCTGATTGCAACGCTGGAAGGCTTTAGCCGTGATGAGGTTGATCAATACGCCGTGCGCTCACAGAAGCTGGCCAGTGAAGCCAGAGATGAGGGACGTTTCAACGACTCACAAATACCCATCTACGACATCAATGACGAGCTGCTGCTCGACCATGATGAACATATCCGCACCGGCACCACCACCGAAGATCTGAGCCAGCTAAAGCCCGCTTTTCTCCAGCTCGGCAAGCAATACGGTTTTGATTCCGTGGCGATTCAACGCTATCCGGAAGTCGCCGAAATCAACCACGTTCACCATGCCGGAAACTCTTCAGGCATCGTTGACGGAGCAGCCGCGATACTGCTTGGCAGCGAACAGGCCGGTGAGGAGCTGGGGCTCGAGCGCCGCGCGCGGATTCGGGCTTTTGCCTCCATTGGATCTGAACCGACCATCATGCTCACCGGCCCGGCCCCTAGCGCCCGTAAGGCGCTTAAACGGGCGGGCATGACCGTTGACGATATCGATCTGTTTGAAGTCAATGAAGCCTTTGCTTCGGTGGTATTGAAATTCGTGGCCGAGATGCAGGTGCCTCTGGACAAGGTCAACGTCAATGGCGGGGCCATCGCTATGGGTCACCCGCTCGGTGCTACCGGTGCCATGCTGGTCGGCACCGTGCTCGACGAGCTGGAGCGGCGCGATCTCAATACCGCGTTAATTACGCTCTGTATCGGTGCCGGCATGGGCACTGCCACCATCATTGAACGCGTT